>JAEWEH010000079.1 GCA_023389535.1 Pseudomonadota bacterium | reverse complement strand
TGGGCGGCACCTTCGTAGTGGAAAACAAGGCAGGCGCCGGCTCGACCATCGGCACGGACTACGTCGCCAAAGCCGCGCCCGATGGCTATACCCTGGCAGTGATTTCATCCAACCACGTCACCAGCCACCTGCTGTACAAGGACCTGACCTACGATCCCATCAAAAGCTTCGATCCTATTGCCCTGGTCGCCGACAGCCCGTACGTCCTGTTCGTGAACGCAGCCAATGTGCCGGTCAACAATGTGCAGGAACTGATCGAGTATTCCAAGAAAAGCGCCAACCCGCTGCACTATGGCACGTCCGGCAATGGCAGCGCGCAACACCTGATGGCCGCGCACTTCCTGACGAAATCGGGCGCCAAATTGGTACACGTGCCCTATAAGGGCAGCGCACAAGCCATGCAGGACTTGGCTGCGGGGTTTGTAGATGTCAGTTTCGCCGCAGTGTCCAATGGCCTGCCACACGTGCGCACCAAGAAACTGAAGGCGCTCGCGGTCACCAGCAAGGAGCGCTCGGCCCAACTGCCAGACGTTCCCAGCCTGGACGAGGCCGGGGTCAAGGACTATAACGCCGTCGTCTGGCTGGCCCTGGTCGGCCCTGCCGGCATGCCGAAAGATGTCATTCAAACGCTGAACAACGCGGTCCGCAAAGGCATGAGCACCCCCGAAGCCGTCACCGCGCTCGCCAATGCCGGCGTGGATGTCAGGTTGAGCTCGCCCGAAGAGCTGGGCCAGTATCTGAAGGACGAAGCCAAGGTGTGGGGCGACGTCGTGCGCAGCACCGACTTCAAGCTGGAATAGGCTCGGCTTATGCGGCGCTGACGCCTGGCGCCGCACCCTGCTGCCCCGCCGCATCCCACTCGGCCGATGCGGCGGCACCCAGCGTATTCTGCTGCAAAACCCCATCGTCAGCGCCGAATTCAACAGGAAATGCCGTGTCTTGCAGGATATACTGCAAAGTAAAAATCAAAGGCCGGCAGCGCGTCGCGCATTAGCCGTCATGTCATAAGCCGTGGAGACAAACTTGAAACTTCTTACTATTGCCGCCTCTGCGCTCCTGGCGCTGGGGGTCAGCCACACAGCCCTTGCCGCCGACTACCCGTCGCGCCCCATCACCATGGTGGTGCCTTTTTCACCAGGCGGGGTCTCTGACACGACCGGCCGGCCGCTGGCCACACTGATGTCCAAGATATTGGGCCAGCCCATCATCATCGAGAACAGGGCAGGCGCGGGTGGCGGCATCGGCATGGCACACACCGCCAAAGCGGCGCCGGATGGCTATACCATCATGATGGGGCTGCCCAGCATTTCGGCCATCCCCGTCGCGGACGAACTGCAAGGCAAGAAACCTTCTTATTCGACATCTCAGTTCGAAGGCATTGCGCGCGTTTCCGCCGACCCCACCGTCATCTCGGTACGCGGGGACAGCAAATGGCAAACGCTGCAGCAACTGATTGACGATGCAAAAAAAGACCCCGGGTCAATCAGCTTCAGTTCATCGGGCATGTACGGCACCACCCATGTCGCCATGGAGCGTTTCGCACAGGCTGCGGGCATCAAACTGCTGCATGTGCCTTATGGCGGCGGCGGCGAACAGGTATCGGCGCTGTTGGGCGGGCACGTCCAGGCCACTTCCCAGACCTATGGCAACACATCGCAGCATATAAAAAACGGTACGTTCCGGCCCCTGGCCGTGCAAAGCGCCGAAAGACTGGCTGCATTGCCCGATGTACCCACATTGAAAGAACTTGGCATGGATGCGGAATATTATCTATGGGCGGGTGTCTTCGCGCCCCAAGGCCTGCCCGACCATGTCAAGACCGTGCTGCGCGAGGCCGCCAAGAAAGCGATCGAGACGCCGGAGTTTGAAAAAGTCATGAACGGCATGGGTACGCCGATCCAATATCTGGACGCGCCTGAATTCGACAAATTCTGGCACACGGACGAGAAACAACAAGCGCAGGTCATCAAGGCCATCGGCAAGGTCAACTGACGCGCCGGCCATTTATCGCGCGCCTTCACAAAGAAGGCGCTTTTTTTTCTAGCACAGCGGCCCTTTCCCGCTACTGGCGAAAGGCTTACGGAGTATGCACCGATGAAATTTGCAAGCTACTTGCACGAAGGCAAAATACGCGTTGGCATCGTAGATGGTCAGAAACTGGTTGATCCCTTGTCCATCGAACAGCAGCAGGCTGGCGCGTTGGGGGCCGATGCGCAATGCTTTTCCACCATGCAGGAAGTCATTGCCCAACAAGATAAAGCATTACCCCTGGCCAAAAAGGCCGTCGAAATCAGCCGCCAGACGGGCGCCGGCATTATCCCGCTGGACACCGTACAGTTGGCCGCCCCCATCATGCCAACCACCATTCTGTGTGCCGGCAGCAATTACCTCAGCCACAACGCTGAAAAGGCCGGCTCGGACACCAGCGGCAAAGAACCTGAATTCTTCGTCAAGACAGCAGACTGCGTCGTACCCCACCTGGGAAAGATCGTACTGGATACGACCTTGACCAAGAAGCTGGATGGCGAAGTGGAATTGGCCATCGTCATCGGCAAGCCGGGCCGCCACATCCCCAAAGAAAAGGCCCTGGAGCACGTATTCGGCTACACCATAGTCAACGATGTCACCGCCCGGGACCGTCAGGTGCGCTACCGCCCGGACGGCACCACCTGGTATGAACTGGGACGCGGCAAAGTATTCGACACCAGCGCCCCGCTGGGGCCGTTTATCGTCACCACCGACGACATTCCCGATCCGCAAGTACTGAACATCAGCTCGCGCGTGAACGGCGAACTGCGACAGAACAGCAATACCTCGCAGATGATCTGGAGCGTGGCCGAATTGATCCACGTATTTTCAATGAATCTGACCCTGCGTCCGGGCATGGTCATTATCACCGGCACCCCCAGCGGCACGGCTTGGTCCACTGACAAAGAACTGGGCGGCAATTGGTCCGGCGGCAACGGCATCGTTCCCGCCAAAGGCTATCTGCAGGCGGGTGATGAAATCGAATGCGAAATCGAGAAGATCGGGGTGCTGAAGAATAGGGTGGTGGCGGGCACCGAGCGCTGATCACCTACCGAGCCGATATGATTCTGACCACAACAACGCCATCAGCAAGGCATACCTTCGTATTACTTCATGGGGCCTGGCACGGTGCGTGGTGCTGGAAGCGTGTAACGCAGCGGCTGCGCGCGGCCGGGCATCACGTATATACACCGACGCTGACGGGGCTGGGGGAACGTTCGCATTTGTTAGCGGCTGATATCACCCTGGAAACTTGCGCCCAGGACTTGATCAACGTTTTCCTGTGGGAAGACTTGAATGACGTCGTGCTGGTGGGCCATAGCTTTGGGGGCATTGCCGCCAGTGCTGCGGCCGACCGGATCCCGGAGCGCATCCGCTGCCTGGTGTATCTGGATTCCCTGATCATCCAGAGCGGCGAAAGTCCGTTCTCCGTACTGCCGCCCGACATTGCCCAAGCCCGGCGCGCGTTGGCCAAACAAAGCCCGGGCGGGCTTTCCATCCCACCGCCGCCCCCAGGAGCTTTTGGTGTCACGGATGCCCAAGACGCGCAGTGGTTGCAGGAAAAATGCACGCCGCATCCGGTGTCGACTTATGAGTCCACGCTAATATTGCAACACCCCGTGGGCAATGACCTGCCTGCTTCTTATATAGCGGTTAAGCCCGATTACGCCCCCTTGGCGTCAGTGCGGCAGTGGGTGCGCGCGCATACATCGTGGGACTATCACGAGATCGAAGCGGGCCACGATGCCATGGTCACTTCGCCTCAGGCCGTCAGCGAACTTCTGGTGCAGCTAGCCGATCAAGCGCAGCGCTGCCGTCAGCGGCGTCCGATTTGACCCGGGATCCGCTGACACGCGGATAATCCGTTTGAGCCGGAAGCGCTACGGGCTCTACTTCAACGCCCGAAGCCTAAAAGCTCGTAGTTGATCTTGCCCAGGTGTTCGTCCATGGCTTTGCGCGCCCGTTCCGCATCGCGCGCCATAAGCGCATCGAAAATGATGCGGTGCTCGGCCTCGCGCGCCGCGCGGCGTTCCGGTGTGGAATTGCGCCGCTTCAGTTCGCCCCATTCCGTCAGATTACGCGCCGCCGTGATGGTCTGGTAGACCTGCATCACCAGGCGGTTATGGGTCGCCTCGGCGATGGCCTCGTGAAACCGGGCGTCCCAGATTTCGAACGCTTCATGCGTGGACGCTGCCTCGGATTCATGCAGCGCCTGGCGGATTTTTTCCAGATCCGCGCTGTTGGCATGCGCCACGACCAGCGCCGGCATGCGTGGCTCTATCATGATGCGGGCTTCCATGATTTCCTGCGGACTGGCGTCACCGCTGCCGGCAGCGCCGGCGTGCGCCGCCCCGTGCTCGGCCACATAAGTACCGCTACCCATGATCCGCACAATGCCGCCGCGCCCTTCGATACGCGCCAGCGCGGCGCGCACTGTCCCGCGCGACACATTGAACCGCTCGGACAGTGCCCGCTCGGTAGGCAAACGAGCGCCCGGCCCATAGTCGGACGACATGATCAAAGCCATCAAGGCATCTTCCAGCGCTTCCGATGTCGCTGCGCGAACGCTGACTTTACTGGGCGCTTCGGCGGCAACCGACTGCTCTACCATTCTGAATCCTCAGACATAAATGCTTCAATCCAAAATCATGCAAGCAAAAACCGGCTCACAAGCCTTAAATTGGTCAACCACTATTATGTCATGATTCCTTCTATCGAATCCAGCGGCGGTATCTCGGTGTCGCCGCGCTAGCTATGCCTTCGTTGGGTCTCGTCCCAAAAAGGGACGAGACCGCCATCCAGGCTGGACTTCAATCCAGCTTGATCGATGCCTGCTCACCGATTTTCTCAACCGTCGCCACATAAGCACGGAACATGTCATCCAACTGTTTGGGCGTGCTGGTATGCACTTCCGCCCCGATGCTGGCGAAGCTTTGCTTCACATCCGGCGAAGCCAATACCTCGGCAATAGCGCTGCTGAGTTTTTCGCGCACTGCGTCCGGCGTTCCCGCGGGCACAAAGGCTGCGTACCAGTCGTCCCCAATATCCTCCGTCAAGACTTCAGGCTTGACCGGCAAGTCCGAAGCAAACCCCACGCCGCCTTGTGAGGTAGTGGCCAGGATATGGGCGCGGCCATCCTTGGCCATCGGCAATGCGTTAGGGCCAGGCGAAAACACATATAACACCCGCTTGGTGATGGTGTCCGTCACCGCCTCGGGCGTGCCACGATAAGGGACATGGCTGGCGGCAAACCCTTGGCTGCCGGCCAGCATGGCGGCATGCAAGTGGCCGGTGCTTCCCACTCCTGCCGATGCATACATCACCTCTTCCTTGCTGGACGACGCGTAGCGCTTGAGGTCTGCCACCGTCTTCAAGCCCAGATCCGGCGCAACGACGAGATAGCTGGGCGTCTTCGCCATCAATGCCACGCCGGCCAGATCACGCACCGCCGTGTACGGCAATTTCTTGTCCAGGCCTGACCTGACCCCTAAGGCGCTCGGCGCGACCAATACCGTATGCCCGTCCGGCTTCGACTTGATCACGTGGGTGGCGCCGATAACACCGCCTGCGCCCGCCTTGTTCTCTACCAATACAGGCGAATTCCACCGTTCTGCCAGACGCTTGGCCACGTGCCGGGCGACGACGTCTGTCGTCCCGCCCGGAGTCGCCGGGACGATGAACGTAATGGTGCCGGATGGGTAGGATGCGCTATCGTCTTTGGCGAACGCGGTACCGTACGAGATTGAAGAAGCGATAAGGCCAATAGAGGCGTAAAAAATTAACTTACGAGTATTCGGCTTTGCTTTCATATGTATATCAACAGAGTCCGCAGACCATGAATACATTGACAACCTACGGACCCTGCCTTGTCTCCTGTGGTTGGGTTTTATTGGAAAAGCGCTGCTTGTGTAATGCCGTTAGCTTGTTACTTTGGAGCCAGTGGTTCTCCACCACTGTGCGAGCCACGGAATGGTCCCTCCTTCCGCCACAAGCTCTTGAAGCGTGGGCGGCATGGGGGTAAAAGTCTTTCTTATATTGCGACTGTGGTTGATGAATTCCCCCGTCTGGTAATCGATCTCGACGTCATCATCCCGTTCGCATAGTTCCAGGATTCCCGGACAGGGGGACAGCACACGCAAGCCTGTGCTGATCGCTTCGCGGTATGCCTGCACCGACATGGAT
>JAEWEH010000164.1 GCA_023389535.1 Pseudomonadota bacterium | reverse complement strand
ATTGGTTGCGCGTGCCCTGCCCCCCGCTTGCCAGATCGGAGTCGCTCCCGCTGCCGCTGCCCGAACGGGTGGCGGATGCCGAACTGCCCAACACGGGGAAGAAACCCGACCGTGCCGACTGCAACAGGGCTTGCGCCTGACGATACTGGGCTTCCGCCTGGATGACATTCAGATTGGAGTTTTGCAGGGTCTGCATCAGGCCGGTCAACACGGGATCGTTGAACAGCAGCCACCAGTCGCTGCCCAACACGGCATCGGCAGGCCGGACCTGCACCCAGCCCCGGTTCGCGGCCGCAGCCGCGTCAGCATCCAGGGCTGCCCCCGCTTCTTTGTAGGTCTGTCCGAGGCTAATGCCAGGCCGTTGATAGTCCGGACCCACCGCACAGGCGCCCAGCGATAGCGTCAGCATGCAGGCCGCCAAGCGTGGCAGGATGGCCGGCCGCCCGCTACACAGCGCCGCGGTGGCTGGGGGCTCGGCACACGCGAAGTGTTCAATGCATTGGCTGGTGCTCGTCATGTGTCGCTGTCATTCCTGTGTCTATGTTTCATCTCGCCGTAGTCCTTCAAACGCATTTCATGCATGTTGCGGTGTGGCCGGCCCTATGCATCATGATGCCCGCGCAGCAACCATGCCGGCGCGCTTGCGTCTCGCCCACAGGCGGAAACGATCCAGGTACAAGTAAACCACCGGCGTGGTGTAGAGCGTCAGCATCTGGCTGAGTATCAGGCCGCCCACTATCGTCAGCCCCAGGGGCCGGCGCATCTCCACCCCCGGACCGGAAGCAAGGACCAGGGGCAAGGCCCCGAACAGCGCGGATACGGTGGTCATCATGATGGGACGGAAGCGCACCAGGCAAGCCTGGTAGATGGCCTCGCGCGAGGACAGGCCATCGCGCCTTTCCGCCAGCAAGGCAAAATCCACCATCATGATGGCGTTCTTCTTGACGATGCCTATCAACAGGAAAACCCCTATCAGGGCGATCAGCGAAAACTCCGCCCCCACCATCAATAGTGCAAGCAAGGCCCCGATGCCCGCCGAGGGCAGCGTGGACAGTATGGTGATCGGGTGGACATAGCTTTCATACAGCATGCCCAGCACGATGTACATGGTGATCAATGCGGCCAGGATCAGCCAGGGCTGCTGGGCCATGGTCTGCTGCAGCGCCCGTGCGCTGCCTTCGAAGCCCGCCTGTATCTGCTGGCTGGGCAGGCCTATGCGCGCCACGGCGTCTTCGATGGACTTGGTGGCCTGGTCCAGCGATACCCCCGGGGCCAGGCTGAACGAGATGGAATCCGCAGCGAACAAGCCTTGGTGATTGACACTGAGCGGCGCATTGCCCACTTCGAACCGTGTGAAGGCCGATAGCGGCACTCGGCCACCATCCGCCGTAATGACTTCCACGCGCCGCAACGATTCGGCATCTTGGGCGTATTTGTCTTCGACCCCCATGACGACATGGTATTGATTCAATGGACGGTAGATGACCGAGACCTGGCGCTGGCTGAATGAATTGTTCAGCGCGGCGGCGATCATGGACATGTCCACGCCCAGCCGGGTTGCCGCGTCGCGGTCTATCACCAGTTCGACGCGCCGGCCCTTGTCTTCGACATCGGTGTCCACATCGACCAGCTCGGGCAGGCCGGCCATGGCCCTTTGGACGCGTGGCATCCATGTCCGCAGCAGTTCCAGTTCGCTGGCCATCAGCGTGTAATCGTAGGACGCCGAGCTGCTTTGCCGGCCGCCGACGTAGATGTCTTGCTGTGGCACCAGGGTCAGGCGCGCGCCGGGCACCCCCAGGAATTTGCCGCGCAGGCGATTGACGATTTCCGTTGCGCTGGCATTACGCTCGCTCAGGGGCTTGAGCTGTATCATCATGAAGCTGGAATTGCTGCCGCCCCGCCCGCCCGCATAGCCGGTGACGCTTTCAACCGCCGGGTCCTGCAATAGCGTACGCCTGAACTGGTCCAGCTTGGGACGCATGGCGTGGAAGGAAGTGCCTTGGTCCACCCTGAAGAAGCCCAGCAATTGCCCCGTGTCCTGCTGCGGGAAGAAGCCCTTGGGAATAACGGTGTAGAGATAGACGTTCAAGCCTATGGTGGCGGCAAGCAACAGCATCATGATGCGGCCATGCGCCAGCGCCCAGCCCAGCGAGCGCTTGTAGCCGCTCCAGAAGGCATCGCCCATGGACCGCAACAATCTGGATACGGAACCCGATCGCTTGCTGCGGACCGCAGCCGGTCGCAAGATTCGCGCGCACATCATGGGGGTCAGCGTGACGGAGATCACCAGCGACACCAGGATGGACACCGACAGCGTAACCGCGAATTCCTTGAACAGGCGCCCCACCAGCCCGCCCATGAGCAGCATGGGTATGAACACCGCCACCAGCGACAGGCTCATGGCCAGCACCGTGAAGCCCACTTCGCGCACGCCGCGTATCGCCGCACGCATGGGCGCCATGCCTTTTTCCATATGGCGCATGATGTTTTCCAGCACCACGATCGCATCGTCCACCACAAAGCCCGTGGCCACGATCAAGGCCATCAGTGAAATGGTATTCAAGGTGTAGCCGAACGCCAGCATCAGACTGAAGGTCGTGATCAATGATGCCGGCACGGCAATGGCCGGGATCAACGCGGCCCGCACATTGCGCAGGAACACCAGCACGACCAGCGCGACCAGTATCACGGCAATGATCAAGGTCAGCTCGGCCTCGTGCAGCGACGCGCGTATGCTGGGGGTGCGGTCTTGCGCCACGGTCAGCTGGACGTGCGCCGGCAGCATGGCCTCGAAGGCCGGCAGACGCTCGCGTATGGCGTCGACCGTCTCGATGATGTTGGCGGCCGCCTGGCGGCGAATGATCATCAGCACGGCATTGCTGTCATTGAAAAAGCCGGTGTTGAACAGGTTTTCGACCGAATCCTCGACTTGCGCGATGTCCTGCAGGCGCACGGGCGAACCGTCGCGCCAGGCTACGATCAAAGGCTTGTACTGCTCAGCCTTGGTCAATTGGCCGCCGGAGCTAATCTGCCAGTGGTGGCGGTCGTTCTCCACCACGCCATTGGGACGCATGGTGTTGGCGTTGGACAATGCGGCGCGCACTTCATCCAAGGCAATGCCGGCGCTGTACAAGGCCTGCGGATTCAGGCTGACGCGGATCGCCGGCAGCGAACTGCCCCCCACTTCGACTTCGCCCACGCCCGACACCTGCGACAGCTTTTGCGCCAGCACCGTGGACGCCAGGTCGTAAAGCTGGCCCTGCGTGGCCGTGGCCGACGTCAGGGCCAGCACCATGATGGGGGCCGATGAAGGGTTGACCTTGTTGTAGGTGGGATTGCTGCGCAAGCTGGAAGGCAGCAGGCTGCGCGCGGCATTGATGGCGGCCTGGACGTCTCGCGCAGCGCTGTTGATGTCCTTGTCCATCTCGAACATCATGAAGATGCGTGTAGAGCCTTCGGTGCTGCGCGAACTCATTTCGCTGACGCCCGATATCGAGCCCAGCGATTGCTCCAGCGGCGTCGCCACGCTGGATGCCATGGTTTCCGGACTGGCCCCCGCCATTCGAGCGGTCACGGAAATCATGGGGAAGTCGACCTGCGGCAAAGGCGCGACCGGCAAGCGCATAAAAGCAAGGCCGCCCGCCAGCACCAGCGCCACGCACAGCAAGGTGGTGGTCACCGGACGCAGGATGAACAGCGTGAACAGTCTCATGACAGCGGCCCGCCCCCGCTGCTTTGCCCGGACTCGACGTGATTGGCGCGCGCATGCAGGCGCCCCCGCGCACCGCGGTGCGCAAGACGATCGAACATCAGATAAATGACCGGCGTGGTGAATAGCGTCAGAACCTGGCTGCACAGCAGGCCGCCCACCATGACCAGGCCCAGCGGTTGCCGCAGTTCGGCGCCCGACCCCGTCGCCAGCATCAGCGGAATGGCGCTGAACAAGGCCGCCAGGGTGGTCATCAGGATGGGCCGAAAGCGCAGCAGCGCCGCTTCATGAATCGCCGCCAGGGGCGTCATGCCGCGTGAGCGTTCGGCATCCAGCGCGAAGTCGATCATCATGATGGCGTTTTTCTTGACGATGCCGATCAGCAG
>JAEWEH010000018.1 GCA_023389535.1 Pseudomonadota bacterium | reverse complement strand
CACCTCTACCGAAGCATCATCACGTCCGTTTAGATACTCAGCGCCTCGAATTGTCGGCACGCCTGCGACAAGCGGTCGAGGGCGAGGTCCTGTTCGAAGCGGGCGCGCGCGGCCGCTACGCCACCGACGCCTCCATCTATCAGATCGACCCGGTAGGCGTACTGGTACCCAAGTCGCCCGCCGATGTCACCGCCGCGCTGGCCCTGTGCAAAGAACTGCAGGTTCCGGTGCTGCCGCGCGGCGGCGGCACGTCCCAATGCGGCCAGACCGTCGGCGCAGCGCTGGTCATCGACAACAGCAAGTACTTGAACCGCATCATAGACTTCGATCTGGACGCCATGACGGTCACCGTGCAGCCGGGCATGGTGCTGGACCATTTGAATGCCTGGCTGAAGCCACATGGCGTGTGGTTTCCGGTCGATGTCAGTACCGCAGCACAGTGCACCCTGGGCGGCATGGCGGGCAATAACTCCTGCGGCTCGCGCTCTATCGCCTACGGCAACATGGTGCATAACGTACTGAGCATAGACGCCTTGCTGCTGGATGGCAGCCAGGCGCGCTTCGCCGCCGAGGCGCAGATGGGCGGTGCGCCGGCGCGCGTGCGCGACATTGTTCAGGGCGTGCGTATGATCGCCCAGCGTCATCACGACGACATTGCCCGCAGCGTCCCCGCCGTGTTGCGGCGCGTGGGGGGCTACAACCTGGATATTTTCCACCCGCAAAGCCCACGGCCCTATACGACCGACGGCAGCGTGAACTTGGCGCACCTGCTGGTGGGCAGCGAAGGCACGCTGGCCTACACGCAACAGATCACGCTCAAGCTGGCGCCGCTGCCTGTCGCCAAGGCATTGGGGGTGGTGAACTTTCCCACTTTCTATCAGGCCATGGACATGACCCGCCACATTGTGGGTCTGAATCCGTGTGCCGTGGAACTGGTCGACCGCACCATGATCGACCTGGCGCGCGACAATCCCGCATTCCGGCCGGTCATTGACAAGGCGCTGATAGGCGAACCAGAAGCCATCCTGCTGGTTGAATTTGCCGGCGAGGATAAAGGTGAGCAACTGGCGAGCTTGGCTCGACTGGTGGAACTGATGGGCGACCTGGGCTTGCCGGGGTCCGTATTCGAAATGCCGGATGCCGCGGCGCAGAAAGCCTTGTGGGACGTGCGCAAGGCCGGGCTGAATATCATGATGAGCATGCGCGGCGACGGCAAGCCGGTTTCCTTCATCGAAGACTGCGCCGTACCCCTGGAGCATCTGGCTGAATATACGTCACGGCTGACGGAAGTGTTCAGCAAGCACGGCACCCGCGGCACTTGGTATGCGCATGCATCGGTCGGTACCCTGCATGTCAGGCCCATACTGGACATGCGCCGCGACGGCGCCGCCAAAATGCGCGCCATTGCCGAAGAAGCCTCCGCCATGGTGCGCGAATACAAGGGTGCTTTTTCCGGCGAACACGGCGACGGCCTGGTGCGCAGCGAATGGGTGGACTGGCAATTCGGCCCTGAACTGTCGCGCAGCTTCCGGGAAATCAAGCAGCTTTTCGACCCGGACGGCCTGATGAATCCGGGCAAGATCGTGGGCGGCAGCAAAATGGACGACACCTCGCTGTTCCGTTTCAAGCCCGGCTACCGTGTCATACCGCTGACGCCCGCCCTGGACTGGTCAGCCTGGGATGTGCAGAACGACCCCGGCGCCGATACCGTCAGCGCCCCCGGCATGGGCGGCGACCCCAGCGCGGGCCTGGCCAAGGCGGTCGAGATGTGCAACAACAATGGCCACTGCCGAAAATTCGACGCCGGCACCATGTGCCCCAGCTACCGCGTGACGCGCGACGAGCAGCATCTTACACGCGGTCGCGCCAATACCCTGCGGCTGGCGCTGTCCGGCCAATTGGGCCCGGACGCGCTGACCTCGGACGAGATGCGGGCCACCATGGACTTATGCGTCAGTTGCAAAGGCTGCAAGCGCGACTGCCCCACCGGTGTGGACATGGCCCGGATGAAGATCGAATTTCTTCACCAGTGGCAAAAGAAGCGCGGCTTGTCCTTGAAAGACAAGTTGATATCCAGCCTGCCACGCTGGGCGCCGTGGGCGGCGCGCCTGCCCTGGCTGTTCAATTTGCGCGACACGCTGCCCGGCGGCGCTGCGGTGTCCGAACGCCTGCTTGGCTTTTCGGCCAAACGCTCGCTGCCGAAATGGCGGCGTGATACTTTCTTGCCTTCGGCTCAAGGCGCCGGCCGCGATAGCGCGGATGTCGTGCTCTTCGCCGACACTTTCAATAATTATTTCGAGTCCGAGAACGCCAAGGCCGCGCTGGAGGTTTTGCAGGCGGCTGGCTATGCCGTTCATATCGCCCAGCCGCTGCCCGATGACGCAGATCCCAAGCGCCCGCTGTGCTGCGGCCGCAGTTACTTGGCGGCCGGTCTGGTGGACGAGGCCAAGGCCGAAGCCCGCCGGGTGATCGAGGCGCTGCGCCCGCTCGTCGCCCGAGGCGTCCCCATCGTCGGCCTGGAACCGTCCTGTTTGCTGGGTCTGCGCGATGAGTTTCTTGTCATGGGGCTGGGTGAGGACGCAGAGCGGCTGGCGGCCAATGCCTATCTGTTCGAGGAGTTTCTGGCGAAGGAATTGAAGGCGGGGAAGCTGGTTCTGAAGCTGGGGCCGCTGCCGCAGAAAAGGGCTTTGCTGCATGGGCATTGTCATCAGAAGGCCTTTGATGCGGTCAAGCCTGTTCAGCAGGTACTGGGACTCATTCCGGGGCTGGAGGTGGAGCTGATTGAATCAAGCTGCTGCGGGATGGCGGGCAGCTTTGGTTATGAAGCGTCGCACTATGATGTGTCGATGCAGATGGCTGAATTGTCTCTGCTGCCGGCGGTGCGGAAGGCGGGGCCGGATACGCTGCTGGTCGCGGACGGCACGAGTTGCCGGCATCAGATTGCCGATGGCACGGCGGCCGAGGGTGGGCTGCAGGCGGTGCATGTGGCGCGGGTTTTGCAGAAGGCGCTGCTTCAGGGTTAAGGCGAGTTCAGGAGCTTATGGCGCTGCTTGGAACGTCCGTCGGTTCATTCGTAGCGCTGCTTCGTGCTAGCGACGCGTGCCGGGTGATCGTGATGCTGCTTCGTGCTAGCGACGCGTGCCGGGTGATCGTGATGCTGCTTCGTGCTAGCGACGCG
>JAEWEH010000496.1 GCA_023389535.1 Pseudomonadota bacterium | reverse complement strand
CTCGAAAGTATGTCCGGATTGACGAAGATGATGTACGACATCGTCAGAAACGTCGTGATGCCGGCCAGTATCTCGGTACGCGCGGTCGTGCCGTGTTCGCGCAGCTGGAAAAGTCGTTCGAGCATGTTTTCTCCAAAGGGGAGGCGTATTATGCACCCAAGCCGGCGTGCAGGCGAATTCTAAGGCGATTCAGCCCGCGGTTGTAAACTAGTGTCCGTTAATGCTCAAAGGGAAGTTGCATGAATTGGCGGACATTCGGCCATCAAGACGCAATGCGCAGTGCGGGGGCCTGGCGCCCATGTTAATTATTGGTTTCGAAAGCTCCTGCGATGAAACCGGCGTCGCGCTGGTGTGCACCGAGCGCGGCCTGCTGGCTCATGCGCTGCACAGCCAGGTGGCCATGCACGAGGAATATGGCGGGGTCGTACCCGAGCTCGCATCGCGCGATCACATCCAGCGCATCATTCCGCTGACCAGACAAGTGCTGGCGACAGCCGGTGTATCCCTGGAAGACATCGGCGCTGTTGCGTACACGGCGGGGCCGGGCCTGGCCGGGGCATTGCTGGTGGGGGCAAGCGTTGCCCAATCGTTCGCGTGGGCGCGGCAGTTGCCGACCATTCCCATCCACCACCTGGAAGGCCACCTGTTGTCGCCCTTGCTGGCACAGCCTCGGCCTGCTTTTCCTTTCGTAGCGCTGCTGGTTTCCGGTGGCCACACGCAGCTTATGCGCGTCGACGGCGTGGGCGCTTACCAGCTGTTGGGCGAGACACTGGACGATGCCGCCGGCGAAGCCTTCGACAAAAGCGCGAAGCTGATGGGGCTGGGCTATCCGGGCGGGCCGGCCCTATCCAGGCTGGCGCGGCAAGGGGATGCCACGGTTTTCGCATTGCCCCGGCCCATGCTGCATAGTGGAGATCTGGATTTCAGCTTCAGCGGCCTGAAGACTGCCGTCCTGACACGCATGAAGGCGCTGGAAAAAGCATCCGGCGCGCTGACGGAGCGCCAGCGCGCCGACCTGGCCGCGGCCACCGAGGCGGCGATCGTCGATGTCCTGGCCGCCAAAGCGATTGCCGCCATGAAACAGACCGGGCTGAAGCGCCTGGTCGTGGCGGGCGGCGTCGGCGCCAATAGCCATTTGCGCGGGCAGCTGCTGGCGGCCATGGCCAAGCTGGGCGGGGAAGTTTATTTCCCGCCGCTGGAGTTCTGCACGGACAACGGCGCGATGATCGCCTTCGCCGCGGCGCAACGCGTGCAGGCCGGGCTGGTGGACCTGCGCGCCAGGGGGCATGCTTTTACGGTCCGGCCGCGCTGGGATCTGCAGGATGTTTGCACGGCGGCGCCCGCCTAGCGCCTAGCGCTTTTTGGCGCCGATGCGGCTTTCCTTGCCGGTCATGAGTCGGCTGATGTTGGCTTGGTGCCTGTAGATCAGCAAGACGCTGATGATGACGATGGCGATCGCAATGGCCGGGCTCAGCGCCCAGGCCACGTTGCCGCCCAGCAAATAATAGAGGGGAGCGAAGACGGCCGACACGATGGCGGCCAGCGACGAATACCGGCTTACATAGACGATGATCAGCCAGGTGCCCACAGTCGATAGCGCCAGCCAGGGGTTGAGCGCCAGCAGCACGCCCAACGCAGTCGCCACCCCTTTACCGCCTTTGAAGCCCAGGAAAACCGGGTATAGATGCCCAAGAAACGCAGCAACGGCGCATGCGGCCACCACGGTAGTAGACAAGCCATAGTGCTCGCTGATGTAATGGGCGATGAATACGGCCAGCCAGCCCTTGGCGGCATCGCCCAATAGGGTCAGGGCCGCCGCGGTCTTGTTGCCGGTACGCAACACGTTGGTTGCGCCGGGGTTGCCGGAACCGAAGCTGCGCGGGTCTGCCAAGCCCATGGCGCGCGTCACCACCACCGCGAAAGGAATGGATCCCAGCAGATACGAGCCCGCCACCAGGGCAAGGGCGATCAGGACGGAAAGGGCGACAGACATGGGAACGGGCTCCTTAGGATTAGCGGCGATTCTACCCACACTCGCACAAAACACCAAAACGAGCGGGTACAATTCGCTACGTCTGGTTGAGTTTTAATGGAAGGCAATGCGCATACTGGTGTCCAACGATGACGGCTACAACGCTCCGGGGGTGGAAGCCCTGGCGCAAGCTCTGGAGGGCCTGGGCGACCTTACCGTCGTCGCCCCCGAGACCAATTGCAGCGGCTCGTCCAATTCGCTCACGCTGGACCGCCCGTTGTCGGTCCGCCAGTCGCGCAATGGTTTCTTTTATGTCAACGGCACGCCGTCGGATTGCGTGCATATTGCGCTGACCGGCCTGTTGGATTTCCGTCCAGACCTGATCGTATCGGGAATCAACAATGGCGCCAACATGGGCGAAGACACCCTTTATTCCGGCACCGTCGCCGCAGCCACTGAAGGTTATCTTTTTGGAATACCGTCAATCGCTTTCTCCCTGGTGGAAAAGGGCTGGGAACACCTGGAAGGCGCGGCGCATATCGCCCGCAAGATCGTCGAGCGGCAATTGAAGGATTCCCTGACCAGCCCGGTGCTGCTCAATGTCAATATCCCCGCCGTGCCGCTGAACGCCATTACAGAAATGCGCGTGACGCGGCTGGGTCGCCGCCATCCTTCGGAACCTGTCGTCAAAAGCAGTACGCCTTACGGCGATCCTGTTTACTGGATAGGGCCGGTGGGAAGGGTGTCCGACGCCGGCGCCGATACGGATTTCGGGGCCATCGCGCAGAACGCCGTATCCCTTACGCCGCTGCGTTTCGACCTTACCCATTACGAGCAATTGGATCATGTCCGCAATTGGGCGGGGCCGCTATGCGTAAACCCATAGCGCCGTTTCCTTTCGCCACAGGCACCACTAATCGCTTTGGCCGATCCAGTTTTGGCGGCGGTATATCCGCGGCCAACAGCAACACCCGTATCGTCGCCCAGCGCCAGCCGGTCGCGCTGGCGCCGGCCGCCAACCGCCATGCCTCGACCAGTGTCAACCTGGGTTTGAACTCAGAGCGTTCGCGTGGCATGATGGTAGATCGCCTTCGCAGGCAGGGGATCCAGGACGAGCGCGTACTTGCTGCAATGATGTCCGTGCCGCGGCACCTGTTTGTAGACGAAGGCCTTGCCAGCCGCGCCTACGAAGACGCCGCGTTGCCCATAGGGCATGGCCAGACCATATCGCAGCCCTGGGTGGTTGCGCGCATGATTTCGGCAGTATGCGAAAATCGGATGCCGGTCAAAGTGCTCGAGGTCGGCGCGGGCTGCGGCTATCAGGCGGCGGTGCTTGCCGGCTTCATCAAGGAAGTCCACGTAATCGAGCGTATCCGCGGCCTATATGAACTGGCGCGCAACAACCTCAGGGCCTTGCACCTTATGGGCCGTGTCCGGATTGCATTCGGCGACGGCATGGCAGGATTACCCGGCGTAGCGCCGTTCGATGCCATCATCATCGCGGCTGCCGGCATTAAAATTCCCCAGACCCTGCTCGAGCAGCTGGCGATTGGGGGTCGATTAATCGCCCCGGAAGGAACGACGGCGCAACGCCTGATTCTGATTGAGCGCACCGGTGCCGCAAGCTGGCATCGCGAAGAGCTCGAATCAGTTCGCTTCGTTCCGCTCCGGTCGGGAACACAGTATTAAGCACAGGAGAGTCACATGCAGCCCGGGACGTTTCAGTCAACAGCCACTCTGACAGCCCCACCTTCAGCGCACGCGTCCCGCTATTTGCTTGTCGCGGCGGTGCTGGCCACGGCCATCCTGGCGGGATGCGCCTCCAGGACAACGCAGGCGCCGGTCACCGACATGACCAGCGGCACGGTCGAACCGGCCAAGGGCGGCACGTATGTCGTCAAGGCCGGCGACACACTGTACAAGATCGCCCAGGCCAACAACATGGAAGTGGCTGAACTTACCCGCCTGAACAATATCAGCGATCCCAGCCAATTGCGCATCGGCCAGGTCCTGCGGCTTGATACATCCGGGCCGGCGCCCACGCTGCCGCCGGCCACGGGCACGGCGACTCCGGTGCCGGTTGCGCCGGTCGCACCGGCCGAGCCCACCGCCACAGCGCGTGCCAGCGACGCCAGCCTGATCAATTGGGGCTGGCCGGCGTCGGGCAAGATCATCCAGAGCTTCAACGCCAATACCAAAGGCATAGACATCGCGGGCGCAGCCGGGGATCCGGTGCTCGCTGCGGCCGACGGTAAAGTCATGTATGCCGGCAACGGTGTACGCGGCCTGGGCAACCTGTTCCTGCTGGGCCACAGCAATGGGTTCATCACGGCGTATGCGCATAACCAGGAACTGCTGGTCAAGACCGGCGAACAGATCAAGAAAGGCGCCAAGATCGCATCGATAGGCCAGACCGACACCACGTCGCCGCGCCTGCATTTCGAAGTGCGCCGTCGCGGTACGCCGGTCAATCCCCTGTCTTACCTGCCGGCTCGATGATACCCACGCTGGTCTTCGACCTTGAAACCATACCCGATGCCCAGGGCCTGCGTCGCCTGAATCCGGAATGGGGGCCGGACATGTCCGACGTCCAGGTCATCGAAGCAGCCCTGGCCGCAAGGCGAGAGTCCCACGGCAACGACTTCCTGCCCCTGCATTTGCACCAGGTCGCTGTGGTGGGTTGCGTTTTTCGCGACGACCAGGGTTTCCGCGTCCGCACACTGGGTAACCCGGACGATCCCGAAGCCGTTTTGCTGACGGGTTTTTTCAAGACGATAGAGCGCTACACACCACGGCTGGTCAGCTGGAACGGCTCAGGCTTCGACCTTCCTGTGCTGCATTACCGCAGCCTCATACACGGCATACAGGCTCCGCGCTATTGGGACATGGGCGAGGACGACCGCGATTTCAAGTTCAACAATTACATCAGCCGCTACCATAACCGGCACATAGACCTCATGGCCCTCCTGGCCAAATACAACGGACGCGCCAACGCACCGCTGGACGACTTGGCCAAGCTTTGCGGCTTTCCTGGCAAACTGGGCATGGATGGCGGCCAAGTATGGCAGGCGTGGTCCGGCGGCAAGCGCGAAGAAGTGCGCGCCTACTGCGAAACCGACGTGGTGAATACCTGGCTCGTGTATTGCCGTTTCCGTTTCATGAAGGGCGAGCTTGACCGCAGCGCCTACGAGTCCGAAGTGCGGCTTGTGCGCGATACCCTGCAAGCCAGCGGCGCCGCGCACTGGCAGGAATACATGGCCGCCTGGCCTGAAATCGACTGAAAATAGTTGCGAGTGCTTTGAAACAAGGTGGTAATCGGCGCGCTTGCACAATGGGGCCTCCTAACCAGCACTAAGGAAGTCTCATGGAAACCACCACCACTACACGCTCCTTGAAAATCGCAACGCTGGCTGCCGCCATGGCACTGTGCGGCGCTGTTTATGCAGCTCCGGGCCAGACGGCAGCTGCCGCGGCGCCCGTCGCCCAGGACAATGCAACGGCCGCAACCACGCAGGCCACGCACGATCACAAGGCGCGAGGGCATCACCACAAGTTCAAACGTCATGGCGTCCGCGACGCCGCGATGTGGGTGCCCGGCTACGGCCCCCTGAACAAGGATTTCGTGCAATCGCTGGCGCTCAATGAGCAGCAAGGCAAGCTGCTTGCCGATGCGCAGGCGGAACAAAAAGCGGGGCGCAAGGCCATGCGCGACGCCATGAAGGCGGGCCGCACGGCCAAGATGGAACAGATCAAGGCCGGCAAGCTCGACCCGCGCGCCGCGCTGAAGCAGTCCGAAGCGGCCCGCGAGCAAGCCCGCGCCGAAGGCGCCAAGCTGCAGGAAAAATGGCTGGCGGTATGGGATGCGCTTGACGCGTCGCAACAAAGCAAGGTTGCCGCACATATGAACGAGCGCGCCGAGAAGCATGCCCAGCGCATGGAAAAACGCAAGGGGCAGAAGTCGGCGCCTGCCACTGAAATGACCTCTTGATTCCGAAGACTGCCTCTGCAGTGATCGCCGGGCCCCGATATGGGGCCCGAATCTTTCCGGGGTGGTGCAGCGTGCAGATTACCAGCGCCGACAAGTCAGGGGGGCTTACAGCGCGCCAGCACCGTCGGGAGGGTAAAATTCGGAGCTGCCTTATTGGACGTCCGAATAATGACCGTTGAAGTACTTGATATTGAATCCCTGGACCTTGAAGCACGCGGCGTGGCCCACCGCGACGGCAAGGTGGTGTTTGTCGAGGGAGCGCTGCCGGGCGAACGGGTGGAAGCCCGGGTGGTCCGCCAAAAACCCAGTTTTGATACCGCGCGGCTGGAACGCATACTGAAGCCCTCCGCGCAAAGGGTGGCGCCGCCCTGTCCGCACTTCGGTGTGTGCGGCGGCTGTGCCATGCAGCATCTGGAGCCGGCGGCGCAAGTTGCGGTCAAGCAACGTGTGCTGGAAGATGCGCTGTCGCATATCGGCAAGCTGCGTCCCGCAAGAGTGCTGCCGCCGATGCATGGTCCTGCTTACGGCTACCGTTATCGCGCGCGCCTGTCGGTGCGCGTAGTCAAGAAGAAGGGCGGCGTGTTGGTCGGATTTCGCGAAAAGCGCGGCAGCTATGTCGCCGACATCAAGGAATGCCGGGTACTGCCTCCGCATGTGTCGGACATGCTTTTGCCGCTGCGTTCGCTGATCGCCAGCCTATCCCGCCCCGATCGCATCCCGCAAATCGAAGTGGCGGTCGGCGACCGCAGCACGGTCTTGCTGCTGCGCCATATGGAAGCGCTGGATGCCGCCGATATCGGCCATCTGCGCGAATTTGCACGGGAAAGGAATGTCAGTTGGTGGCTGCAGCCCAAAGGTCCGGAGACCGTGCACCCGCTGGAGCGGGCCGACGCGCAGCAGCTATTCTATGCCTTGCCTGAATTCGGCCTGCGCATGCCTTATCGACCCACGGATTTCACGCAGGTCAACCAGGCCATCAATCAGACTCTGGTATCCAGGGCGTTGAGCCTGCTGGATGCGCAGCCCAACGAGCGGGTGGCCGATCTATTCTGCGGCCTGGGCAATTTCACCTTGCCGCTGGCGACGCGCGCCGGGCACGTCGTCGGTGTGGAAGGCAGCGCCGCCTTGACGGAAAGGGCCCTGGAAGCAGCGCAGCAACATGGCCTGGAAGGGCGCATCCGCTACGCCACGTTGAATCTGTTTGAAGTGGATGTGCAATGGTTGCGCGAGCTCGGGCGTTTCGACCGCGTCCTGATCGACCCACCGCGCGAAGGAGCCGAGGCGGTGTCGCGGGCGCTGGCCGCGCTAACGCCGGCCGAGCGGCCGCAGCGCATCGTCTACGTGTCATGCAACCCGGCCACGCTGGCGCGCGACGCGGGCATACTGGTCCACGATGGCGGCTACCGGCTGCAGGCGGCGGGAGTGGTGAATATGTTTCCCCACACCGGCCACGTGGAGTCTATTGCGGTGTTCGACGTCCCAGGCGCGGCGTCTTAGCCCTTGCGCGTACTGGCGCCGTCCAGTATGCGCTGCGCTTCGGCCTTGACGCGTTCGGGTGCGGTGCCGCCGATATGGTTGCGGGATGCGACCGACCCTTCCAGCGTGAGCACGCCGAATATGTCCTGCTCGATGGACGGGTGGAAGGCCTGCAATCGTTCCAGGGACAAATCCGCCAGATCGCAGCCTTGCTCTTCGCAGTGGCGTACCGCATGGGCGACGGTTTCGTGGGCATCGCGAAACGGCAGGCCCTTCTTGACCAGGTAATCGGCCAGATCCGTGGCCGTGGCGTAGCCCTGCAACGCGGCCGCACGCATGGCATCCGGCTTGACTTTGATCCCACCGATCATGTCGACGAAGATCGTCAGCGTGTCGCGTATAGTGTCAGCGGAATCGAACAGGCCTTCCTTATCTTCCTGGTTGTCTTTGTTGTAGGCCAGGGGCTGCCCTTTCATAAGCGTCAGCAAGGCGATCAGATGGCCGTTGACGCGGCCGGTCTTGCCGCGCGCCAATTCCGGCACGTCGGGGTTTTTCTTCTGCGGCATGATGGAACTGCCGGTGCAGAAGCGGTCAGCCAGGTCGATGAAGCCGACGCGGGGGCTCATCCATAGCACCAGCTCTTCGGACAGCCGCGAAATGTGGGTCATGATCAAGGCGGCCGCTGCGCAGAACTCGATGGCGAAATCGCGGTCGGAGACGGCGTCCAGCGAATTGCGGCAGACTTCGTCAAACCCCAGCGTGCGCGCCACCCGTTCCCGATCTATCGGGTAGGACGTACCCGCCAGCGCTGCGGCACCCAAGGGCAGGCGGTTGACCCGCTTGCGGCAATCCGCCAGGCGCTCTGCGTCGCGGCCGAACATTTCGGCGTAGGCCAGCAAATGATGGCCGAAGGTCACCGGCTGCGCCACCTGCAGATGGGTAAAGCCGGGCAGGATGGTCGATGCGTGTTCCAGCGCCAGTTCAGCAAGCTTGATGCGCAATTGGCCCAGCAGCTCCAGGGCGATATCGATTTCGTTGCGCAGCCACAGGCGGATGTCGGTGGCCACCTGGTCATTGCGCGAACGCCCGGTGTGCAGGCGCTTGCCGGCGTCGCCGACGAGCTCGACCAGGCGCTTCTCGATATTCAGGTGAACGTCTTCAAGATCCAGCGACCATTGGAACCGGCCGGCGTCGATCTCTTCCAGGATGGTGGCCATCCCGCGCTCAATGGCGGCTTTGTCGTCCTGGCTGATGACGCCGACGGCGGACAGCATGTCGGCATGGGCCAGGGATCCCTGGATATCGAAGCGCGCCATGCGCTGATCGAATTCAACAGAGGCCGTGTACCGCTTGACCAGGTCAGAGACGGGTTCAGAGAAGCGCGCCGACCAGGCTTGCGCCTTGTTGGCGAATTGGCTGTGCAAATCGGAGGAGGATTTTTTTGACATAGTGGCGCGATTATAAAGGACGCGGCCCGCCGCGAGCGCTCTCCTGCCGGGCGCGGCGGGCATTTCCATACGTTACTATTACGGCGCGGCTGCAGCGGCTGGGCGGAATGGCGCGGCGCAGGGCTTGCAGCGACGCGCGGGACGCAGGCACCGGGTGCGCTTGTACCTTATCGGACGACGCAACAAGAACATCAGTCATGACAGACGACAACAATCTACTTGCCCAGACGCTGGCGCAAGACTGGCTGGGCCAGCACCTGCCCGACGGGCTCTGGAGCCAGATCGCACTGGGTCTAGTGGTATTGGCCTTGTTGTATGGGGCCGCCAGCTGGATTGCATCCAAAGTGCTCGCCAAACTCGCCCGCCGCGCGCTCAGTGCAGTGGGGCGCGCAGACTGGTCGCAGGCGCTGTCCCGGCGCCGGGTATTTCGTAACCTGAGCCACGCTTTGCCGTTGCTGGTGATCATGGCCAATATCGGCTTGTTGCCGATTGACCCCCGATATACCGCCATGCTGTTGCGGGTGTTGCTGTCGGCCGCGATCGTCTTTCTCTTCATGGCCTTGAACGGTATTTTGGGTGCGTGGCAGGACGTTTATGCTTCCAGCCAACGTGCCCAGACCCGGTCCATCAAGGGCTATCTGGAACTGTCGAAGATCGTGGTATGGGCCGTGTGCCTGATCCTGATCGTATCCATACTGGCAGACCGCTCGCCGCTATTGATGCTGTCCGGGTTGGGAGCATTGTCCGCTGTGCTGCTGCTGGTGTTCAAGGACACGCTGCTGTCGCTGGTCGCCAGTACGCAAATGACGTCGAACGACATGCTGCGCATCGGCGACTGGATAGAAATGCCCCAGGCGGGCGCCGACGGCTTCGTCATCGATATCGCCCTGCACACCGTCAAAGTCCAGAACTGGGACAAAACCGTCACCACGATACCGACCTACAAACTGTTCTCTGAAAGCTACCGTAATTGGCGTTATATGTTCGAATCGGGCGGTCGGCGAATCAAACGCACCTTGCGTATCGACGCCAGCACTGTCCGATTTTTGCGCGAAGATGAAATTGCAGATTTGCGGCGCTTTTCATTATTGAAGGATTACCTGGATGGCAAGCAGCAAGAGCTGGAGGAAAGCAACCGCGCGCTGGGCGACTGGGCGGCGCTGGAAGGCAACCGCCGGCGCCTGACCAACCTGGGCACCTTCAGGGCCTATGC
>JAEWEH010000493.1 GCA_023389535.1 Pseudomonadota bacterium | reverse complement strand
ACACACAGCCTGGTGTCGTTTAGCTCGATATCAGAGTTTACATGATGGATTTCGTTTTTACCATGTATATTTCATTATTTAACATACACAATGAAGATCAATTTCCGAAACTAGATATACCATTTCATTATTCGACGAACGGCAACGATGTAGCTATCATGGCATGGAGATCTTCGCGACGCCGCAGCATCAGCATGCTCCATTCACCTTGCTGGACTGTAATGCCGTCCTGGTTCACCACTCTGACTAGAAACTTGGCTACGCCGTACTTCTCATCTTTTTCCTTCTTGCCGATCACGTCCGCTACAACATAAACAGTGTCCTGAATGAATACGGGACTAAGGAAGCGCATATTGTCTATGCCGTAATTAGCCTGAATACCTAAACCGAATTGGATCAGGCCCGTTGCAATCGAATAAGTCAGTGCACCTTGCACTACGCGCTTGGCAAAGCGGGACTTTGCCGAAAAGATGACATCGGAGTGGATCGCAATCCAGTTTCCCGTGAGGGAGCAGTAATTGACCACGTCGGTCTCGGTGATCGTGCGGCCGCCTGATCGGAAACGCTGTCCTACCTCAAGCTCATCGTAAGTCTGGTTAATTTGATTGTTTATCAAAGCCGTCATTTCTGCATCCTGCCAAAGTGGGTCGTAATTGTTCAGTTCAAGCGCATGGCCTTGGCGATGATGCTCTTCTGGATTTGAGACGTTCCGCCGCCAATCGTGGCCTGGACACTTTCGCGCAAGTAACGCTCCATGTCGGCTTCGGGCAGATTGGCATATCCGCCCAGGATCTGCATGCCGGTCAAGGCGCACTGTTTCAGCGTTTCGGAACCGAAGAGCTTCGCCATGGACACTTCGCGGCTGCAGGGCACATGATCAGCTGCTAGTTGCGCCGCGCGATAGCACAGTAATCGAGCTGCATCCACTTCGGTCTGGCGGTCCGCCAGCATATGTTTGAGTGCTTGAAAATCCCATAACTGCTTACCAAATTGAATCCGCTCATGCGCATAGCGCACTGCGGCCGACACCGCTGTCTGCGCATTCCCCACATAAGCCGCCGCGACGGAGCACCGCTCGAGCTCCAGATGTTCGGTAATGATTTCCCAGCCTTGACCCTCTTCGCCCAACAACGCATCACTGGGCACCCGGACGTTGTCCAGGAATATTTCGGTCGTGCCGGTAGAATGGCGAGACAAGGTTGGCAGCTTATTGATAACGAGCCCTTCGGTGTCGTTGGGAATCAGCAATATCGATAAGCCGCCATGCTTATCGTCGGGATTGGTACGCACAAGCATGGCGATGACCACATCCTTGGCAGCCGCCCCGCTACACCACAATTTCTGCCCGCTGACAATCCAGTCCCCGTTTTCATCGCGACGAGCGCGGGTTTTGGTGTTGGAGGCGTCCGAACCTGCGTCGGGCTCGGAGATGGATACCGAAAAACGAATTTTCCCGTCCATGAAGGGCTGGATATACTTTTCTTTCTGTGCCGGCGTGCCGAATTTGGCGATATTCATGGCGGTAAATGTAGGCACCAGAATTGCGGCGGCAAAGTCAAAACCATACTTGCCCAGACCCTCGGCCATCAAGGTATAGTCGAAAATGTTTCCGCCTGCGCCGCCCTCTTCTTCGCTAAAAAGCAGCCCCAGCCAACCCTGCCTGGCAATTTTTTCATATCCCTCGTACGGGTACTCGCGATTCTGATCACACTTTCGGATGTACTCGACCGTGATCTCGTTATCCATGAATTTATTCACGGTGTCGAGCCACATCTGTTGCGAATCGTCGAGGAAATTTGCCATGGTGATGCTCCTGCTTTGACATGAATGATATGTAGGGAGGCATCTTGAATGACTTACTGCAGGACGACAATTGGCGAATTTCGAAACGGCAGTTCACTGCCATCGAATTGCCTGGGAATCGTTGACCAAACTTAATTATCCAGTACGGCGTGCAAGCGATCAGCAACCTGCAACAGATGCGGCACGATACCGTCGACGCGTTCCCGATAGAAGGCGGCCGTCGGCATGCCACAGCCAACTACGAATACGTTCTCGCCGGAACGTGGAACGACAGGAATAGCCAACGATGCGACTGTGCGAGACAAACACGCAACTGCCGTGCAATACCCCTTGCTGGAATATTCTTGCTTGGTCCTGTCCAGCTGGGGCTGCAACGATTGCCATCGAGGCCCATAACGCGAGCGAAGCCGCTCGATAAGCGGTGCTACCTGTTCTTCCGGCAAGGCAGACAACACCGCAAAACCGGATGCCGAGCGGCACATAGGCAGCAAGCCGCCCACATACATCTCGACTGCGTTTGGATGGGACGGACTGACCACATTATCCACGACTTGTACCTTGTCCGCCCTACGGACCCCAAGTAATACATACACATCGAGATCCCGCGCAAGTCGTTCAAGTTCAGGGCGTATCATGTCAACGGGCTCCGAGGCGAAGACACTGCCGAACCCCAATTCGAGCGTCTTCCCAGTCAGCCTTAATGAGCCTCGCGGCTTATCTCTGTACAGATAGCCCAGGTCAACCAGCACTGTGGCCAGCCGAGAGACCATAGACTTCGTCAGACCGCTACGATCTGCCAGGTCGGCATTCGAGAGCCAGGTATCGCTGGCGCACCAGCATTCCAGTAATGCAATGCCGTGGCCCAAAGCGTCCACAAAATCATTGGGCGAAGCGCGCCTCGGCGCCACCACCTTTCTTTGTCCGGTCGAAGGTGTTTGGTAACCACCCATCAAGTAGGTGCGTGTAACGCCCCCGGTAAATAGGGATTCCCGCACTTCACCGGCTAGCGAATTCCAGATGTTTATTGACGGGCGGCTTTTCATACGTGAATACCAGGGGAAATGGGAATCCAACGTGTGGATGGTCACCCCTGGCATCATGCCTGTTAATTGGTATTTACCATCATTTCAGGCGCGGTCACCGACCTCTTCAAGCGATAGCCTTACATTTCAAGCATGGCAGTCACTGAACGTCCATCTTGGCTTCCTTGACGATACGCGACCAGAGCTCGATATCCGCCTTCTGGAAGTCGGCCAACTGTTGCCGTGTGGTCGGCATTGGCCTCCAGCCGCTCTTACCGAATAAATCGGCGGCTTCCGGAGATTTCACAATTGACGTGATCACTTCGTTCAACCTATCAGCCACATCCGGCGGCGTTCCCCTTGGAGCAAATGCGGCAAGCCAACCAGTCAATTCATAATCGGGCAGCCCTTGCTCAGCAATCGTCGGGACGTCCTCCAATCCAGGCATACGCTCGCGCGTCGAGACGCCGAGCGCGCGCAGCCTGCCGCTGCGGACATGCGGCATCAGCGAAATCGAATCACCGAAGGCGATCTCGACGCGGCCGCCGATAATGTCGTTGACGACCTCGGCCGCCGACTTGTAAGGCACGTAAAGCATGTCGACCTTCGCCAGCTCCTTGAATAGTTCGCCGCCTGCACGGGTCCAGGAACTGGAGGTACCGAATGTGAGTTCGCCGGGCGCTTTCTTAGCCAGCGCCACCAATTCTTCAACATTCCTGGCCTTTACCGACGGCTCCACGGCGAGCACCATGCCCCCAATCGATATGCCGCCAAGCGGAACAAAGTCGTCGACCGGATCATAAGGCAGCTTCTTGAACAAGCTGGGATTGGAAGCATGTGTGGTACTGGTCGTAATGATGAACGTATAGCCATCCGCAGGTTGGTTCAGAAGATGCTGAATCCCGATGAAGCCATTTGCGCCCGGCTTGTTCTCCACGACGGCAGGCTGCTTGGTCAGCTCTGTGAAACGCTGACCTATGAAACGAGCCGTGTGATCGGTCGTACTGCCCGCTGCGAACGGCACAATGATGTGTACCGGCCGTGATGGAAAAGATTGCACAGCTTGCGCGTAGGTGCTCGCGCATCCCATGGACAGCAGAACAGCGAGAAAAAATCTTCTTGAAAATTGTTTCATAGCGTGCTCCAGGTGGTTTACCAGACTGACTGGCCGTCAAGCGAAATGCGGCCGTAGATTTATGCCATTAGTCGATTAATGCAGCCATGCGCTCCATCACCTCGGCATATTCCAGCTGCAGCTGGTACATGACGTCTTTGACTGTCCTTTCTTCAGTCAAATCCCAAACCCCCTGGCCTGCGGGATATGAAAAAAGTTCCTTGCGTTTCGCCCGAACAATGCGTGCCTGCACCGGATTCCATAAGACGGCCTGCAGTGGCGCCTGTAGCGGTGTGGGAGCCTCCGGCTGTTCCCAGGCTTCGGACAGTTCGCTCTTGATCATGCGAACTGTCTTCCCGCTCCAGCACCGGCGTCGCGCTACGTCGTCCGATCCAGCGGCAAATAACACTTCCTTCTGGAAGGGTTCGATCAATTCGCTCTCTTGGGTACCCAGCCAGACCGTTCCGGTCCACACCCCATGGGCGCCCAGCGCTTGAGCTGCGACGATCTGGCTTCCACGGGTGATGCCTCCGGCAGCGAGCACGGGCACCCGGCCAGCAGCTGCGGCTACAACCTGCGGCACCAGGACCATTGTCGTGACCTCGCCGGTATGCCCAGCTGCCTCGGTGCCGACCGCCACAAGCAGGTCGACTCCCGCCTTAAGATTGCGTTCGGCATGCTCGGCCTTGCCGCAAAGCGCGCCCACCCAAACTCCGCGCTCATGCAGCAACGAGACGATGTCTGCCCGCGGCTCGCCCAGCGCACTGACAACCAATTTAACTTGATTATGGCGTAAAGCCACTTCGACCAAACGCATTCCACCGCTCGCCGTGCGGTTGCGCCCGACCTGCAATATTTCGTCGTATATACGCTCATACTCGTCCGCCGGAAGTGGCGGGACTTCCGCCCTTTCCAGTACGTCGGCCATGAATGCCTTATGTTCCTCGGGTATAAGGGCATCGAGCGAACCGGTGGTCGTCTCGGCCTCTTTCGAATATTTTCCGGGCACAACGATATCGATTCCGTATGGCTTCCCGTTGACATGCCTGTCAATCCAATCGAGCTCGACCTCCAATTGTTCGGGCGTGAACCAGGATGCACCCAGCACTCCGAACCCGCCCGCACGGGTGACTTCTACGACCACATCACGACAGTGCGAAAAGGCAAAAATCGGGGTGGTGTATCCCAGCCTCTCCGACAAATTGATCATCCCACTTTCCATTCCTTCACTCCTTCTCAGCGTTCCAGCCTGCACCAGGCATCGTCGATTTACTTGGAGGAATGATAGGACCAGAAGCCAGCGACGTTGCAGAGCTTCGCTGTTGTTCCGCAGTGTAAAACTAGCGTTTAGCGCGCGATGATGGGGCCATAGCAGCGTTGGCGCGCCAGACGACTGCCTGCAATACTCCGGTTAGTGCGATGCCGGCTTCCGGCTGGCGGAACAACCGAAAAGAAAAATTGACAGCCACGCATCGCGGGCCGCAGCATTTGCGCCAGCAGCAATGCATACGGGCGTCAAGTTGGCTACCGTCTACCACGGGCCTTCCAGCCCCACGGAACCGAATATCTTATTCAATGGAACTTCAACAGCAATGAAAATATTAGTACCCGTCAAGCGCGTCGTTGACTACAACGTCAAGGTACGCGTCAAATCAGACCATAGCGGCGTGGACATTGCCAATGTCAAGATGTCCATGAATCCCTTTGATGAAATCGCCGTCGAGGAAGCCACCCGCCTGAAAGAAAAGGGGGTTGCCACGGAAGTCATCGCGGTATCTTGCGGTGTGTCACAGTGCCAGGAGACCCTGCGCACCGCCATGGCCATTGGCGCAGACCGCGGTGTGTTGCTACAAAGCGAGGCCGAACTTCAACCTTTGGCGGTAGCCAAGTTGCTCAAGGCTTTGGCGGACCAGGAACAACCACAACTGATCATCTTGGGCAAGCAAGCCATCGACGATGATGCCAACCAGACCGGCCAGATGCTCGCTGCCTTGTTAGGTTGGCCCCAGGCAACTTTCGCAAGCAAGCTCGAGGTATCAGGCGGCAAGATAACCGTCACACGGGAAGTGGATGGGGGCCTCGAGACCTTATCGTTGACCTTGCCTGCCATAGTAACCACGGACCTACGCTTGAACGAACCACGCTATGTCACGCTGCCCAACATCATGAAAGCCAAGAAGAAACAGCTTGATATCACGACTCCGGAATCACTGGGGGTCGATGTTGCGCCACGCTTGAAAATCATTAAGGTCTCCGAGCCGCCAGCCCGCTCCGCAGGCATCACCGTGCCCGACGTCGCGACGCTTGTCGACAAACTGAAGAACGAAGCCAAGGTAATTTGAACATGACCATCCTAGTAATTGCTGAACATGACAACGCCCAGCTGAAGGGCGCGACGCTGAACACGGTCGCTGCGGCCCGCGCAATCGATAGCGACATACATGTATTGGTGGCGGGCAGCGGCGCGCGGGGTGTGGCCGAACAAGCGGCCAGGATGCAAGGCGTGGCCAAGATATTGATCGCTGATGCTTCGCATTTAGCCGATGGGCTGGCCGAAAACCTAGCTGCACAGGTACTGCAACTGGCCGATGGCTATAGCCACATTGTGTTTTCCGCTACTGCATCCGGCAAGAACATCGCCCCTAGAGTCGCCGCCAGCCTCGATGTCGCGCAGATCTCGGACATCATCGGCATCGAGTCACCCGATACGTTCCAGCGACCAATCTACGCAGGCAATGCCATTGCTACGGTACAAGCCTCGGACTCCATCAAGGTCATCACCGTGCGGACCACGGCGTTTGACCCGATTTCGAGTGGAGACGGAGACGCTACGATTGAGACCGTCACAGCGGCACCAGACTCCGGCATGTCGTCGCTGGTCGGCCGCAACTTAGCAAAGAATGATAGGCCAGAACTGGCTGGTGCTACCGTGGTGGTCTCCGGCGGCCGCGGCGTGGGCAGCGCCGAGAACTTCAGGCTGCTCGAGCCTTTGGCAGACAAGCTCGGCGCGGCACTGGGAGCTTCGCGGGCGGCCGTCGATGCCGGCTACGCCCCAAATGACTGGCAGGTTGGACAGACCGGCAAGATTGTTGCGCCACAGCTTTATGTGGCAATAGGCATTTCTGGCGCCATTCAGCATCTTGCGGGGATGAAAGATTCCAAAGTGATCGTCGCGATCAACAAGGACGCCGAAGCGCCTATCTTCGGTATCGCTGACTACGGCCTGGTCTCCGACCTGTTCACCGCAGTTCCGGAGATGGCGGTCCAGTTGTAGGATCTTCCATACGGGCCGCGATGCGCCCGCTGGCTTCGCCTAGCGGGCGTCCGACTTAACGGTCCCTGCGTCCATATGGCCTAGCAGCTGCTTCATCAGCGCCTGCGAAGCGGGCCCCAAGGTACGCCCGCGCGGCGTCGCGACGAGCATGATGCGTTCGGCCCAGCTGTCCGCCATGGGCACAGCGACTACCCCATCCAGCTGGGCAAGACTGACGGCACATTCGGGCAGTACCGTAACACCCAGACCGGCCTGCACCAAGCTGACCGCCACCCCAGCGCTGCGCACCGTGTACTTGGGTATGTATTCCCGGCCCAAGCGACGCATCGCACGTGAAAACGCAGTGTGCATGGCGGCCACGACAATAAGATCTTCAGTCGCCAAGTCTTTGAACGATATGCTGGGGGGCCCAAGCAATCGATGCGCGGGGGGCAGGACCGCCACCATGCGGTCGGTACGATACGGAGCCGTTTGCACGCCGCTGAGATCCATGTCCGGCACGACGGCAAATACGCCAATATCTGCATCGCCATTTGTCACTGCCTGCAAGACTGCTGTATTCTCCAGCTCGCGTATCACCATTTCCACCAGAGGGAAATCACGTGCAAATGCACCCAGCTCGCGCGCGAGAAACGGTACAAAGATGGACCGCGCTGATGCCACGAACACCTGCCCCCGCAATCCTTCACCAAATGTGGCGATTTCCGCGCCCATATCGTCCAGGTCCGCAAACAGCTTTCGGACATATCGCACAACGACCTTGCCTGCCGGTGTCTCCACCACACCCTTCGATGTTCGCTCCAGCAGCTGGATGCCGATGATTTCCTCAAAATCCTGGATGCGCTTGGTGGCCGTGGAGGCAGCGATGTTTTCTCGAAGAGCAGCACGCCCAATCTGCTGCTCGTCAATGACTGACAGGAATAGGCGCAGGGTGAATAGATCTACCTGACGGATCAGGTGAAGCCGGTTGAAGGTCATGGCATGGGCAGGTATGCAAAGAACAATCGTTGTACATGAACGCGTAAATGGAGGCAAGACAACGGCCCGACCTGCGCCGTCGCTATCGTGCAGCGAATCAGCCTCTGAAAAGCGGCAATGACCGAAGTTCCGATTGGCTCCTGCGCTATAGTATCAATGCTGCAGCACGCGTACTAACGACAAGGACTACCCTATGATCTCAAGCACTGATCCGCATCGCAATCGCAAGCCCGGCCATATCTCCGAAGAAGAATGGGCGACGCGTGTGCAGTTGGCAGCGGCGTACCGGCTCGCCGCCAAGTTCCGGCTTACCGATCTGATTTATACCCATATATCTGCGCGCGTCCCGGGCCGCCACGATCAGTTTCTGATCAACCCCCACGGCTGGTTCTTCGACGAGATCACTGCATCAAGTCTGGTCAAGATCGATCTCGACGGCAAGCCCATCGACGACGACAGGTTCGAAGTCAATGCAGCAGGGTTCACGATCCACAGCGCCCTGCACCAGGCGCGCCAGGATGTCGAATGTGTGGCGCACCTTCACACAACGGCTGGAATGGCGGTGGCCGCGCTGGAATGCGGGCTGCTGCCGCTGAACCAGATCAGCATGCAGTTCTACAATCGTGTCAGCTATCACGACTATGAAGGAATATCGCTCGAACTCGATGAACGGGAACGGATTGTGCAATCGATGGGCGATGCCCATTACATGATCCTGCGCAACCACGGCCTTTTGACCACTGGACGTTCCGTCGCCGAGGCCTTCACCCGGATTTTCTATTTAAATCGGGCCTGCGAGATCCAGGTCGCAACCCTTTCCATGGGGCAAAAGTACACGCTGCCGTCCGCTGCAGTGTGCGAGCATGCAGCAAAGCAGCACGACGACTATGCCTACCTGAATACCATTCACCTGGATCGCGAATGGACAGCGCTGTTGCGGCTTATCGACCGCGAACCGAACGACTACCGCTGCTAAAGCAGGTCGGGATGCCATCGCCGCTAACCGGGTAGCAGCAATAGCGGCTTGGCCTAGTGATTGTAAGTTTTCTCGCGCTCGAAGAATTCGGAAATAGCCGCCACGACCGTCAGGATATCATCGCGGCTCACATCCAGATGGGTCAGCAGGCGCGTGCGCGGGGTCACCCTTACCAGGATGCCCCGCTTGTTCAACCACGATAATAAATCGGCGCAGCGCTCGGCCGGGATAGTGGCGTACACGACATTGGTTTGCGGCGCCTCTACTGTGATGCCGGGGATGCCGGACAAACCTTCGGCCAGGAGGGCGGCGTTGGCATGGTCGTCGGACAGCCGATTTATGTGATGATCCAGGGCATACAGGCCGGCAGCGGCCAATACCCCAGCCTGGCGCATGCCCCCGCCCAGCATCTTGCGCCAGCGCCTGGCGCGCTCGATAAATTCCGCGCTGGAACACAGCACCGACCCGACTGGCGCACCCAAGCCCTTCGATAAGCACAGCGAGACACTATCGAAGCCTTGCGCCACAGTGGCCGGTGACACGCCCAGCTTCACCGCCGCATTGCAGAGGCGCGCGCCATCCAAATGGGCCGACAGGCCATGATCACGAGCACACTGCGTCGCCTGCTGCAAATAATCCAGGGGCAAGACACGCCCGCTGATGGTGTTTTCGAGTGCAAGCAAGCGCGTTCTTGCGAAGTGGTCATCAATAGGCTTGATCGCCGCGATGATGTCCGCTATAGCCAAGCTGCCATCGGCCTGATTGTTCAAGGGCTGGGGCTGGATACTGCCCAGCACTGCGGCGCCGCCGCCTTCGAACCGGTAGGCGTGTGCTTCCTGGCCAACAATATATTCATCGCCACGCTCGCAGTGGGCCATCAAGGCAATAAGATTGCTTTGCGTTCCGGACGGTACAAACAGACCTGCTTCGAAGCCCAACAGGTCAGCTGTACGTTCTTGCAACAAATTGACAGTCGGATCGCCCCCGTAAACGTCGTCGCCCAATTCGGCGGCATACATCGCTGCCAGCATGCCTTTCCCCGGACGGGTGACCGTATCGCTCCTTAAATCGATTATCTTATCCATCACGGAAGTTTACTCACCCTTGATATTGGCCAACTTGGCGACTTCTGCCCACTTCTTCATTTCCGAAGCAATGTATTCCTTGAACGCGGCCGGCGTCCCGCCCACGGTTTCCGAGCCGGTCTTGGCAAGCGCTACGCGCACTTCGGGGATTTCAAGAACCTTGTTGATTTCCGCGTTAAGCTTGCGCACGACGGGTTCCGGCGTGTTCGCTGGCGCCAGTATGCCGCCCCAGGAGACGGCTTCAAAGCCTGGCATGCCTTGCTCGGACACCGTCTTTACCCCGGGCACGGTATCCACCTGTTTGGATGCGCCCACCGCGATGGCTTTCAAGCGACCGGAGTGGACATGCGGCAGGCCCGAAGCGCCCGTCGTGAACATGGCATCTATCCGACCGCCCAGCATATCCTGCAAGGCCAGACCGTCGCCCTTGTAGCTGACACGCTGCATCTTGATGCCGGCCTTCATCATGAAGAGCTCCATGGCAAAATGCCCGGCGGTGCCGGTGCCGCCGGTACTGTAGAACATGGCGTTCGGCTTGGACTTTGCGGCAGCGATCAGGTCAGCCATGGAGTTGATGCCCGAATCCGACCGGACTACCAGCATAAGAGGCACTGAATTCGTCAGTATGATCGGGGAGAAATCTTTCTGGGCGTCGTAGGGAAGCTTATAGATGCTGGGGTTGATGGCATTGGGCCCCACGTTGCCCATGAGCAGCGTATGGCCGTCAGCAGGGGCCTTGGCCACGTAACTGGATGCGATGATCCCGTTGGCCCCAGGCTTGTTTTCGATGACCACCGACTCGGACAGCGCACTACCGAGCCGTTCTGCAATAACACGCGATACCGTATCCGATGCTCCACCGGGCGGATAGGGCACGACGATCTTGATGGGTTTGTTGGGGAATTCCTGGGCCTGCGCCGTGACGGCAAGCGCGGACAGCAGCGCGAAGGCAGCAGCCAGAAGGCGGGTCAAGTAGATGGTGCATCGATGTTGTGGTTTCATGCTTGTCTCCTTGGCGCACGCAGCGCCTTTATAGGTTGATGTCCTGCAACAGCAAAATCCTTCTCGTTTCTTTTCCCGCCCACCAGTGTGCTGTCTGGTTAATTCACATTCAGTTTCGGCGCCCCGGCACTTAAACGAACTGGTTTTTAAGCGTCTCTTCGCCGCGCCATTGCCGGTCCAGGTTCTCCAAGAGCAGATCGATCACGTTATCTTCATAGCGTTGCGTCTCGCCGGCGGTATGAGGCGTGATGAACAGGTTGGGCTGGTTCCACAGCGGGGAAGATTCCGGTAGCGGCTCTTCCCAGACGCAGTCGATCGCAGCGCCCGCAATGACGCCCCGCTGCAAGGCATCGATGAGCGCCGGTTCATCGACCACCCTGCCCCGCGCTACATTGATGAGATAGGCCGATGGCCGCATGGCCGCGAACGCCTCGGCGTTGATCAAGCCTTCCGTCGATGGGTTAAGCGGGCAAGTGAGCGCGACGAAGTCGGCCTTCGGCAAGACTTCCAGCAGACTGGATTGCGAGACGGCAATGTCAGCCGCCTGCACGCCTTTGGTTGGGTCGCGCTTGACGGCGATGACCTGCATGTCGAACGCCTTTGCCAGCTGTGCCAGACGAGAGCCAATGCGGCCCATGCCGACGATGACCAGCGTCTTGCCGCCAAGTTCGTCCTCGCGCTGTGCGATCTCCGAGAT
>JAEWEH010000489.1 GCA_023389535.1 Pseudomonadota bacterium | reverse complement strand
CGCCGGCCAGGGCCGTTTCATGACCAGAAAACCACCCTTGCCGCGCTCGACCTCTTCGCCCGCCTCGTCCACCACCGCCGCAGAAATGCCCGGCAGCGGCAAGGTGCAGGACCCCGGCTTCAGGGGCGTCACGCCCGGCAGAGGCGTGATCATATGGGCCCCGGTTTCCGTTTGCCACCAGGTATCCAGCACGGGGCAGCGTTCGCCGCCGACATTCGTGTAATACCACATCCAGGCTTCTGGGTTGATGGGCTCGCCCACCGACCCGATGATGCGCAGTGAGCTCATGTCGTATTTGCGCGGATGGCAGTCCGGTGTCGTTTCGGCGGCCTTGGTCAATGAACGGATGGCCGTGGGCGCAGTGTAGAACACGGTGACCTTGTGGCGCTGGATCATTTCCCAGAAACGGCCGGCGTTCGGGTAAGTGGGCACCCCTTCGAACACGATTTGGGTCAGCCCGGCGGCGAGAGGGCCGTAGGTGATATAGGTGTGCCCGGTAACCCAGCCCACGTCGGCCGTGCACCAGAACACGTCGCTATCCTTGGCGTCGAAGGTCCATTTGACTGTCATCAGCGCCCACAGCAGGAAGCCGGCCGATGCATGCTGTATCCCCTTGGGCTTGCCGGTCGAGCCCGACGTATACAGGATGAACAGGGGATGTTCGGCGTTTACGGACACCGGCTCGCACGTGTCGGCCTGCCCCGCGCTGACATCGTGCATCCACAGGTCGCGGCCTTCCCGCCACGCCACCTTGCCGCCCGTGCGCCGATACACGACGACATGGCGTACCGCCTCGCGGCCGCCCATGGTCAGCGCTTCGTCCACGGCGCTCTTGAGCGGAATGGACTTGCCGCCGCGCACCTGCTCGTCTGCCGTAATGACCAGCGTGGCACCTACATCCACGGTGCGTTCGTGCAGGCTCTTGGATGAAAAACCGCCAAACACCACGGAGTGGATAATGCCCAGACGCGCGCAAGCCTGCATGGCCACTACCGCTTCGATGGACATCGGCATATAGATGATGGCCCGTTCGCCGGGCTGGTGCCCCAATGATGTCAGGCCGTTGGCGAATTGGCAGACGCGGGCGTGTAATTCCTTGTAAGTGACCTTGGTGACTTTCCCATCGTCCGACTCGAAGATAAGCGCCGTTTTATTGGCGGTTGGGGTATCAAGGTGCTTGTCCAGGCAGTTCGCCGAGACATTGAGCTCCCCGTCACCAAACCAGCGATAAAACGGCGCTTGTGATTCATCAAGTACTTGCGTGAACGGCTTGGTCCAGACCATGTTGTCGCGCGCCAGGCGGGACCAGAACTGATCAGGGGAAGCTTCGGCTTCGCGGCACATCTCCTGGTATTGCTCCATGCCCGATATGTTGGCCCCGTCGACGAGATTCGGAAATGGCTGAAAAACGCGATTTTCCGTTAATACGGATTCAATTTCGTTGGACATGCTTGCTCCTTTCCTGTTCTTTAATGTTAAGTATTCGGTTCCGGCGGCTTTACCGTAGAGCATCAGGCTTACGTTAGCCTGACGCCACAGCGCAGCCGGCCGCGGTCCGACCGATTGCGGCCCGGCCGTCGCTGCATCCCGCGCAGTTTGAAGCCGGCTTTATGGCATGGGATGCGCCATGGATATAGTATCGCGAACCTTCGCGCCGCGAGCGAAATCCAGCTTTGCCAGTACGGCCAGGCCCGCTACAAAAAACAGTCCGGTAAATAACAAGGCCAGTCTGTGGTTGCCATCGGTCAGCCAGGTCACCAAGCCATAGCACAAAGGCCCGACGACGGCGGCCAGCTGGGTGGCGAAGGTCCATAGTGAATAGAATTCTGCGAGCCTGTGCCTGGGGGCCAGCGCCCCCACCATGGCGCGCCCGGCGCTCTGGCTGGTGCCCATGCATAGCCCCGCAACGGTTGCTGCCAGCCAGAAGACCCACAACTGGACCGCTGCGTAGGCAAGCGCGATCATCAGGATCCAGCCCGCCAGTGTGATGCCCAGTGCCGGCTTATGCCCCACCCGGTCCTGCGCGTAGCCAAACAGAAAGGCGCCCGCGGCGGCGGCGATATTCACCGTGAAGACCAGCATCATCGTCTGCGCCATGGTAAAGCCCATGGCTTCGGTCGCGTAGACTGCCGACAAGGTGATCACCACCGAGATCCCCGCGTGATAGCAGGCCCCGCACAACAGCAAGAGCCGAAAATCGCGGAATTGCTTGCCGGTTTCACGCCACGCGGTACCCAGGCGCGCTAGCATTCCTTGCGTACGCACCATGCTGGGGGGCGTACGTTCGCGCAAAAACAGGAACGAGGGAACGGCGGCGATGGCGAAAACAGCTGCGGTCAGTACCAGGACATAGGGTACGTATTGGCTGGCTGCCATGCCTTGGTCGCCGGCCCAGGAGACAAGCGCCAGCGACAGGCCCAGCGTAAGCATGCCGCCGAAATAGCCAAAGCTCCAGCCCCAGCCCGACACACGGCCCAGTGCTTCCGGCTGCGCGATTTCCGGCAGGAAAGCGGCGACAATGGATTCGCCGACACAATAACAATAGTTCGATAAGGCCAGCGCAAACAGACCCCAGACAATATCGCCGGGCCCCGTCAGAGCCAGCAACAATGTCGCCGCCACGCAGCCCGCGGTGCTGGTAAAAAGCAGGCGGCGCTTGCCGGCTCGTGCATCGGCGCGGGCGCCCATGGCCGGCATGGTCAGCATGACCATCAGGTAAGAAAAAGACAACGCAGCGGTGAAGGCAAGCGTGCCCCAGGATTCGCCGGCGGCGACAACACCAACGAAGTAAGCGCTGAAGACTGTGGTCAGGACGACCGTGGTGTAGCCGGAATTGGCGAAATCGTACATGGCCCAGGCCCAGACCTCTCGTCTGGCTACGCCCGGGTTCAGGGCCTGGACGACGGTCCGGGCCGAGTCCGCATCGGATTCAGCATTGGCGGACAGGCCCGGACCTGGCTTCATGCTTGCAACGCCGCTATCCCGGCACGGGCGATTTCCACGTCTTCCGAGGACTTCACGCCCGAAACGCCGACGGCGCCGATGATATGGCCATCGACCGTAATGGGTACGCCCCCTTCCAGCATGCCATCCAGACCCGGCGCCGACAAGAAGGCGGTGCGGCCCTGATTGATGCTGTCTTCGTATGTTTTGGATTCACGGCGCCCCAGGGCTGCCGTGCGGGCCTTAGCGGGTGAAATCTGTGCAGAGATTGGCGCGGCGCCGTCAAGGCGATAAAGCCCAAGCAGATGGCCGCCGTCATCCACCACCGAAATGGTTACGGGCCATTTGTGCTCGTCCGCGTGCCGGGCGGCGGCGGCCAATATGGCCTGAACGTCGGAAATACTTAACATAGGCTTGGTTTTCATGCGCTTCTCTCGGTATGTGAATCAATTAATGGGAAATGACGGACAAATGTAACCAGGTCAATATTACATTCGGCCTATAGACTAGCCCGCCGCCGTTCATCAGTAAAGTCGCAAAATTGGTAAAAAGCCCTTTACGTCATCCATATGATTCGTTAAACTGCCGCATCTCTATTGTTCAATTCGCCCCAAGCACCCCGTTTTTTAGCAACATTTTGCACGCCGAATTTATCGATTTAACTTCTATTTGATACAAAATCGAACATACGGCGATAGCGGCTTGTGGCGAGCCATAACGTAAGAACTATGCCGCCGCACCGACTATATCGACTATCCCCGTACCTGAATCCATCCTCTCTTCTTCTGCGCGGCGCAAAATCCTTGCTACTCCTTGCCACGTTGGTCATGGCCGGCTGCGCCACCAATGCAAGCAATACAAGCCAACAGCACGCTGAAACCAGTTCGACACGCCAGTATCGCGACAATTACCTGTCGTATACCCAGGCCGACCCGCTGGGCGCCTACTTGGCATCCCGCGAGCAAAGCTATTCCCGCAGCCCCGCGCCGGGCCGCAGCCTGGCCAGCACGGCCTTGAGCGTCCTGGGCATCAAATATCGGTACGGCGGGGAAGCCCCCAATACAGGTTTTGACTGCAGCGGCCTGGTTATCTATGCCGCCGAAAAATCGCTGGGACTGAAACTGCCCCGCCAATCGTCCGATATCGCGCGCGAAGGCGTCGCCATCAAGTCCAACGAACTTAAAAAGGGCGACCTGGTTTTCTTCAACACCCGCGGGCACCGATTCTCGCACGTCGGCATCTATCTGGGCAATCGTAAATTTGTGCACGCGCCACGCAAAGGTTCCGTGGTGCGCATCGAAAATATGGACATCGCCTACTGGAAGAAGCGCTATAACGGCGCCCGGCGGCTGGCGGCGAGCAATTCGTCGGGCAGCGCGGCCTTGGCGGCCAATTGACGCCAAGAAACCGGCCATAGCTCAACGGAACACAGGCATGCCAACCGGCATGCCTGTTTCGTATGGCGCATCGTAAGGCGGTCCCGGCCTGGCAAAGCCGCCTAGCGGCGCGATTTCATCCGGGCGCAGCCTTGCACCGCTGCATTGCGCTGCGTGTCCAGCGCAGCGGCAGCAGCCTGCTTGGGGCAGGCCTCACAGTAGCCGCACTGATTCAGGGCCTGCTTCATGCTGCACACCGAGCGCCGGCAAGCCAGCACGCGTATCCCAGCACGCTGCGCCGCTGCCCTGAAGGTCTTCATCACATTGTGCCCAAGGAAATCGGTGAGCAATATCAGCAGCTCGGTCCCCGATGGCAATTGCAATGTTTTCTTCTGATGCGAAGGGTCGCGGCCGCTGATATGGTGGCGGATGGCAATATTGTGGCCTTTCAGCAGGTCGGGGATATTCCCCAGGCGATCGGCTCCGACTACCACTGCACTGACGAATTGAGACATGGCATGCTCCGTGACGGGAAAGTCACGTAACGATAATCATTCCTATTTGCATTGTCAACTGAATATTTGCGGGATGATGTTTCTGTATGAGCTCGTAGCGGCTCTATATAACTTAATCCGGATGCGCGCAACGTGGGCCAGGAACAGTGCGAGATCAATGAAGATAGCGCGCGGATGGGCGAATTTGTGTCATGCAGCGGGGCTGGATCCCGCCATGAAATCGCAGGCACCGGGCTGTGAGCCTTAAGCGCCGGAGCCGAGAAGGCCGGCCTGTGCGGTTCCGAATAGGGCCAGACCTTGTTCCGCAAGCACCTGCCCGCCAAATGCGCCTGCGGCAGCGGCGCTGCGGCAATTCACGCCTCCGGCGGCTTGCCCGCGGAGTCGATGGCTTCCTGCACCACGTCGCGCGTCAATTCGGGCGCCAGCATTTCGAGCAGCACATAAACGTAATCGCGTAGAAAAACACCCGACTTGACGGCGACCCGAGTGACATGAGTGCCGAAAAGGTGGCCGGCGGGCAGACCCACCAGGCCTTTGTCGCGACGCGGATCGAAGGCCATGCCGGCGATGATTCCTATGCCCAGCCCTACATCGACGTAGGTCTTGATGACGTCAGCATCGATGGCCTCGAGCACGATATCGGGCACGATGTCGCTGGCGGCGAATACTTCGTCTATGGTGCCCCGGCCCGAGAAAGCGTGGTCGTATGTGACGATGGGGTACTGCGCGAG
>JAEWEH010000481.1 GCA_023389535.1 Pseudomonadota bacterium | reverse complement strand
TTCGAGCGTGCCGACCAGATGCAGTTGCTGGCGCGCACGCGTCAAGGCCACGTACAGCAAGCGGTCCGTTTCATAGGCTGCGCGCTTTTTCTCGCGCGCCGCCAGGTAAATGGAAACGGGATCATGTTCGTCCTGCGCTTTGTGCTTGATCGGCCCCATCAGCAGTCCGTCTTCGCCATGCTCGAACCGCATCAGCGGCGACGTATCGGGCTTGGGGCGCCGATGCAAGCCGGACAGGATCACCGTTTCGAACTCCAGACCCTTGGACTTGTGTATGGTCATGACCTCCACCGCCGGGCCGTCGCCGCCACTGGGGGCGGCATAGAGCTGTCCCAGCCGCTCCTCCAGTACGACTGGATCCAGCCTGCCATAGGGGGCCAGTTCTTCGATCAGGCGCAACAGACTTTCGATGTCGGCTTTGTCGCTGGCGCTGCTGTAAACCAGCGGCCCGCCCAAGCGCCGCCAGCAGTTTTCCAGCCAGCCGGCAAACGGCATGGTGCCCGAGGCATTGCCTGGGTCCAGCAGGACCTGCGCCGCATGGCGCAAGCGCTGCGTTTCGCCTTCCGGCATGGCAGGGTCCGGGGCATCCAGCCACGTGGACAACAATGACGGAATCGTGGCCTGGAAATTATTTCCGCACAACGCGTGCAGACTGTTTAACGTCAGGCCGCACAACGGCGAACGCAACACCGACAACCACGCCAAGCGATCGGCCGGATGGGACAAGGCGCGTGCCAACTGCGCCAGGTCGATCACAGCCTGCCGGGACTTCAAAGTGACAAGCTCGACCGCGCGGCAAGGGATGTTTTCTTGGGCGAGACGATGCACGATTCCTTCAAGATGCGGGCGGGCGCGAACCAATATGGCCACAGGGTGCGCGCTATCGGAGTATTGGCGCAAGGCCTCGCGCGCCAGATGGACGGCAATGGCTTCGGCCGCCTCGCCCGATTCATCCGCGACGTCGTCGTCGGCCTTGTATTTCCAGACGGGATGGAACTCTACGCCTGCCCCGTGAACGCCATCATTAAACGCGACTGATTCTGTGTAAGTGATCGCCCCCAGCAAGGGATTATTTTCCCTGGGGAAAACGGGGCCGCAGCAACGATTGACCCAGTCGACCAAGTGCGCCTGGGAACGGAAGTTATCTTTGAGTTCCAGGGCGGTCAGGGCGATACCGCCCAGCCCGCGTTCTTTCACTTGCAGGAAGCAGCCCACGTCGGCCTTGCGGAAACGATAAATGGACTGCATGGGGTCGCCGACCAGAAACAGTGTGCGCCCATCGCCCGGCATCCAACCGGAGGTCAGGCGTTCCAGCAGCTGAATCTGGGTCTGGCTGGTATCCTGGAATTCGTCGACCAGGATATGCCGGATGGATGCGTCCAGCGCCAGCAGAAGATCGCTGGGATCGTCCGCCTGCCCCAGCGCTTGCAACGCGCGTTGCGAGATTTCGACGAAATCGACTTCCCCCGCCTCAATGAAACGCACATTCAGTTGCGCCGCAGCCAGCCACAGCACTTCGACGAGCACACTGAGTACCCGCTGCTGGGCGGCGCTATATCCTGCGCCGGGCGCATTGCGGATATCAGCCAATGCGGCGACCCATTCGTCGCTTTCGGACATGGCCAGGATCCAATCCAGAAATTCTTGCTTGTAAGCCGCCTTGGCTTCGAAGCCTTGCTTGATGGTGACGGTGCGTCTCAGTGTGTTTTTGGCCGTAAGCAGCATGTCCGCCAGCGCTTGCCACTGAGGGAGACTGGACGGATCGGCATCGAATGGCTCGCCATCCCAGTATTGCAGCACCTCCAGGTCCATGACGCCATTGGCGGCCAGCACATTGGCCGCCCGCATGACGGGCGGTGCCAGCGCCTGCGACCAGCCTGCCGGCATCAGCGCCGCCAGGCGTTCAAGATCCCGCAAGATGGCGCTGTCCAGGCTGGCCAGCAGATGGCTGGCATCGCCTCCCGCCGCCAATAAGGGCAACCACTGGTCGCGGCTCGCCAGCATATTGGCCAGCAGCCCCTGGGCCGTCTGTACATCTACATCCAGATGCGCCAGCAGCGCCGCGACCGCATCGTTGTCGTCGGCCATAGCCAGGGTGGCATCGGCCGCTGCCTCGTAGTGCTGACGTGCATCGTCGATAATCGCCGGCAGGCCGCCCAAGGCGCTGAGCCACGGCATCGCCCGCACCAGGTGCGCACAGAATGAATCTATCGTGCGTATGCTCAGGCGGGCTGGATACTGCAATAGATTCCAATCCCGCTCTTTATTGCGCTGCATGGCCGCGCGGGCGAGTTCCCAACTGCGGCGCCTGTAGGCCTCTTGGGGCGCCGGGCCGTCGCCGGCCTTAAGCTTGACCAGCACCCGGGCATGCATTTCCGATGCCGCCTTGCGGGTAAAGGTGATGGCCACGATTTCTTCAGGCCGGTTCACCGTGGCCAGCAAAGCCAGGATGCGATCGGTCAGCAACTCCGTCTTGCCGGAACCTGCAGGCGCCTGAATCAAAAAAGACCTGGATGGGTCGATGGCCGCGGCCCGAACCGCAGCATCGCTGGGCTGTTTAATCGACACGCTGATATTCCTCGGTAAGACGCAAGAAGGGAAGGACGTCACAATATTGGAGATCGTCTGGTTTGGCGCTGCGGTTGGCGGCATGGCCGCCGGCGAATTCGTCGGCCAATTCATGAATGACGCGCCGCCATTCTTCCATCAATTGAGTCCACGTGTAGTGAGCGAAGGCCGGCCAATCATTCAGGCCAGCCAAGCCGTCCAGGCCGAGGTCATCATCGGCCAGGCCCTTGGCCTGGATTTCGCGTGCATGGAGCCTGGCCAGCACCAGCGCCGCCACCTGCGTGCTGCCCTGGGCCAGCACTGCGGCGTAAAAAGGCAGTTGCAAGCCCACCGGACGATCGCGCATCCAGTCTGGCCGGGGATCGATGCTACCGCTGCCAGTTTTATAGTCGATCACGGCCAGACGCCCGTCGGCGAGCTCGTCGATGCGATCCAGTCGCAGGCTGAGCTCCAGCGACCCATGAGACCACAGGTAAGTCTGCTCGACGTCCCGTATGCGGAACGGCGCACGCGCACGTTCCAGCGCCAGCCAGTCACCCATGACAGTGTGCGCGCGCTGCAGCTCGAGCCGCCGCAGCGTCGCTCCATAGTCGAGCAGACATTCGTCGGCCGCCTGCTCCAGCACCTGATGAATCAAGTCATCCAGCCCGCCGCTGTCGTGCAAAGCTTGCAAGGCCTCCTGGTCCGGCACCATACGCCAGATCAGTTCCATCGCCCGGTGCAGCAGCAGGCCGCGCGCGTTCTGATCCGACACTTGTGCATAGGGCGCCAGCTGACTGGCCCCCAGGCGGTATTTCGCGAAAGCCCACAACGGATTGCGGGCCTGGCTGTCTATGACGCCTATGCCACCGCGGGTGGCGCTGCCAGGCGTCAGCGGTGGCCCGCGATCGTCCACCAATTGCTCGATCGCAGGCGCGGCGACGGGCGCATCCACAAGCTCGAAGGGCGACAGCGGCAGGTCAGCGATGCACGGGCTTGGCCGCAATTCCCTTTCACCTTCATGCTCGGCGTGGCTGAGCAATACATCCGGTGCACATTCCAGCAGCGCCGCATGCATATCCCGCGCCCAATGCAGTTCGCGTTCCGGTGTGGCGCGAGGCGCCTGAGCCAGACGCAAGGCCGCCAATGGTATGAAGGGATTGGGCGTGGGCACGGCAGGCAGTACTTCGTCGGTCAGCCCCAACACCCATGCACCATCCCAGCGCCCGCCTTCCGATTCCAGAAACCCCAGCACATCGAGCCGGGCCTGCGGGTCGCGCTGCGGTTGAAAAGGCGTTTCACGGACCAGCTTGCGCAACAGGCTGACCGCTCCAGTGAATGTCATGGGGCCGGCCGCCATAGCCTGCCCTGCCAGCCTGGCCATGGCGCTGTCGAAAGCCTCCATGACCTGGAAGGCGTGGCTATCCAGCGCCGGCTGGCCCGGAAACCCCAACGCCAATAGAGCCTGCCTGAACCGCCGCATCCAGACATCGGCGGTCGTCGCTCCACCCCACGCT
>JAEWEH010000463.1 GCA_023389535.1 Pseudomonadota bacterium | reverse complement strand
CGCCGGAGTATTGCCGATGGGCCACAGGCGCGAACAATGGACGAAACTGGCCGATGCGATGGCGGCCGAACATACCGGCGCCTTTTATCGGCAATTCGTGTCGTATTGGAAGGATCCGGCGCAGGCGCTGGTCGACGCCCAGGTTCCGCGGACGCCATTCGACGAGCCCTTCGATGGCGGCCTGTACGAGCATATGATGCTGCTGGATGCGCAAACTTATCTGCCCGACGATATTCTGGTCAAGGTGGATAGGGCCGCCATGGCTGCCAGCCTGGAAACGCGCGTGCCGATGCTGGATCACCGTGTGGTCGAATTCGCCCAGCGTTTGCCGCTGACCTACAAAATACGCAACGGGCAGGGCAAGTGGCTGTTGCGCGAGCTGCTATACCGCTATGTGCCGCGCGAGATGCTGGATCGGCCCAAGAAAGGCTTTTCGGTGCCGCTGGCCGCCTGGCTGCGCGGTCCCCTGAAAGACTGGGGGGCCGCTTTGCTGGAGCCGGCCCGCCTGGATGCACAAGGCTTGTTCCATGCCCGGCCGGTATGGCAAAAATGGTGCGAACACCAGCAGGGCAAGCAGGATTGGAGTACGCATCTCTGGAGTGTACTGATGGCTCAGGCCTGGCTCGAACACAGCAAGGCTGGCCGAAGTGCGCGGGCCGCAGCGGCGCGAGTCGGTGCGGGGCGCAGATAGCACGGGGGCGAAAAAATGAAGATACTGTTCTTTGTCAGTTCCATGCACGCCGGGGGCGCCGAACGTGTGGCGGCGACGCTTGCCAGCGCCTGGGCGCGCCGTGGCGATAGTGTGACGCTGGCGCCTACCTACACGAAGAAGGGCAGCTGCTTTTACAGCCTGAATGCCGCCGTCAAGCTGACATGGCTGGCGGACCGCATGGGCTGGATCGGCAAGAAGCTGTGGCCTCCGGTGGCGAAGTGGTTCGCCATACGACGGCTGGTGCGCGAGACACAGCCCGATGTCATTGTTTCGTTCCTTACCAATGTCAACGTGACGGTGCTCGCAGCCACACGCGGCATGGGGGTGCCGGTCATTGTGTGCGAACGCACGAACCCGGCCTTCAGCTTCAGTTCGGGCGATGTCTTGAAAAAATTGCGGCGCTGGTTCTATCCCCGCGCGACGGCGGTGGTGCTGCAATCGCAAGATAGCGTCGAAGCGTTCCAGGCGATGGTGCCGGGCCTGGCGCGTGTGGCTGTGGTGCCCAACCCCTTGCCCGCGGGCATCCCGGAGGCGCAGCCGGTGCGCGGACCTTTGACTGAAGGTGGCCGGCGGCACCTGATGGCGATGGGGCGACTGGTGCCGATCAAGCGCTTCGACGCACTGATACAGGCTTACGCGGCGATCGCTGCGGACTATCCTGCTTGGGACTTGACCATTTGGGGTGAAGGCCCGTTGCGCGATGATTTGACCCGGCAGATAGAGCAGACCGGGCTGACGGAACGGATATCGCTGCCGGGCCGCACTGCGGATCCTTGGACCGAACTTGCGCGCGCTGACGTGTTTGTCATGACTTCGCAGGTGGAAGGCTTTCCCAATGTATTGCTTGAAGCCATGGCGCTGGGCCGGCCTTGCGTCACTGTGGACTGCCCCAGCGGTCCGCGCGAAATCAGCCAGGACGGCAAATATGCCTTGCTGGTCCCGCTGGGCGACCAGCCGGCCTTGTGCGCGGCCTTGTCGCAGCTGATGGCCGACCCGACCTTGCGTGACGTCATGGGCCGGCATGCGGCCGCCTCGGTCAGGGAACGCTATGGCCTGGCGCAATTGCTGGCTTGTTGGGACGCACTTTTCGATAGCGTGACCAGGCCAAACGAGGCTGGGCCCGCGCAAGCGGCTTCATCCCATCGAGCCACGGGAACCGACGCATGATGCAGCGCCCAGACAAGACTGCGCCGATGCGCATCGTGCATGTCATTTCCGGATTGGGGCAGGGCGGTGCCGAAACCGTCATGCACAGGCTGATTGTCGCGGACAAGGACACCAACGAGCATTGCGTCATTTCAATGGGGTCCGAAGGCGTATTTGGACCGCGGCTGCGTGCGGAAGGCATCCCTGTCCACACCCTAGAAATGCGTGGCGCGGCAGGCATGGCCAAAGGCGTCTGGCGACTCTATGGCCTGTTGCGCCGACTGCGGCCGGACGTCGTCCAGACCTGGATGTACCATGCCGATTTCATCGGCGGCCTGGCCGCTCGCCTGGCCGGCATCAAGGCCGTGTCCTGGGGAATCCGGAATTCCGGCGCCGACCTGGGTAAAGGCAGTTCTTCGGCGCGGTTGTTTTCCTGGCTGTGCGCACGCACGTCGCCGCTGGTGCCGGGGGTCATCGTCGCCTGCGCGGAAAATGCCGCACAGCGCCATCGGCAATGGGGGTACCGGGATGATCGCATGCTGGTCATACCCAATGGCTACGATTTGTCCCGCTGGCAGCCCGATGCGCTGGCGCGTGATCAAGTGCGAGAGGAATGGGGCGTGCCGCGGGATGTTCCGGTGGTCGGCAGCGTGGCGCGCTGGAATCCGCTGAAGGACCACGAAAACCTGATCGACGCCTTCGCACTCTGTGCGCGGAAACAGCCCGAATTGCGCTGCGTCCTGATCGGGCACGGCATGGAGGCATCCAATCAAGAGCTCATGGCCCTGATCGACCGCCATGGATTGCGCGATCGGATGCTGCTGCTGGGCCGGCGCGACGACGTCCCCCGCTTGATGAACGGCCTGGATGTGCACGTATTGTCCAGCAGGGCGGAAGGCTTCCCCAATGTCGTGGCGGAAGCGATGGCGACGGGCGTGGCCTGCGTCTGCACCGACGTCGGCGATGCCGCGATGATCCTGGGCGACGCGGGCTGGCTGGCGCCTCCGCGCAATGCGCAAGCCTTGGCGTCGGCCATGGAACAGGCGCTGGACAGTATGGGAACGCCCGCACATGCCGAACGCTTGCGGCACGGTCGGGACCGGGTGGAAAGCCTGTTCAGCCTGGAGGCGATGGTGCACGCGTATCGGGTGGTATGGCGGCGTCTGGCCAGCGATTATCCCAATGCTTCAAGGGGTACGAATCTGGAGTCTGCTTCAACGCAAAAGCGGCTGTTGTTCGTGGTGAATAACCCGGCGTTTTTTCTATCGCATCGGTTGCCGCTGGCGCTGGGAGCACAGCAGGCCGGCTATGATGTGCACGTCGCCACCATGGACGGGCCGAGCGTGCCGCAAATCACTGCCCAGGGCCTCACGCATCATGTCATCCCGATGTCGCGCAGCGGCAAGAATCCTGTGTCGGAGCTACAAAGTATCTACGCTCTATGGCGATTGTTCCGCAAGCTTCGCCCGCAGACGGTCCACGCCGTCACTATCAAGCCGGTGCTCTATGGCGGTATTGCCGCGCGCTTGGCCCGCATCCCCGCCTATGTGGCGGCGGTGTCCGGGCTGGGCTTTATTTTTACCCGCAAGCAGGAAGGCTTCGACTTCCTGCGCTTCGCGGCGACGCAGTTGTACCGCCTGGCGCTGGGGCATCCCAATAGCCGCGTCATTTTTCAGAACACCAATGACAGGGATGTGCTGCGTCAGGCCGGAGTCATCAAGCCGGAGCAAGCCGTGTTGATACGTGGCTCGGGCGTGGACCTGGCCGCGTTCGCCATGCAGCCCGAACCGCCCGGGCCTCCTGTAGCCATCATGGCGGCGCGGTTGCTGGCTGACAAAGGCGTCAACGAGTTCGTCGAGGCGGCGCGCCTGGCGGCCGGGGATGCCAGCGGCTTGCGCTGGGTGCTTGCCGGCAGCCCGGATCCGGGCAATCCCGCGAGCATCACGCCCGCCACTTTTCAGCAATGGCGGGATGAAGGCGTGGTGGAGTGCCTGGGCGAGAGGTCCGATATCGCCCGCCTGTACGGCGAGGCCCATATCGTCGTACTGCCTTCTTATCGTGAAGGCTTGCCCAAGTCGCTGGTGGAAGCCGCGGCATGCGGACGCGCGGTAGTCACCACGGACGTGCCGGGATGCCGGGATGCCATTGAGCCGGGCGTATCAGGCTTGCTGGTGCCGCCGCGCGATGCCGGCGCATTGGCCGCGGCCGTGCTCG
>JAEWEH010000442.1 GCA_023389535.1 Pseudomonadota bacterium | reverse complement strand
GGTCGCGACAACCATATTGGGTATGCAGCGCAAGAAAGCAATATCGTAATTGCCTGCGTGGGTCGCCCCGTCGGCGCCGACGATGCCGGCCCGGTCCAGTGCGAAAGTGACGTCCAGGTTTTGCAAGGCCACGTCATGGATCAACTGGTCATAGCCGCGTTGCAAAAAGGTGGAATAAATCGCCACCACCGGCTTCTGGCCTTCGCAGGCCAGGCCGGCGGCAAAGGTTACTGCATGCTGCTCGGCAATGCCGACATCGAAATAGCGCGTTGGAAAACGCTGTTCGAATTCCACCAGACCGCTGCCCTCGCGCATGGCTGGGGTGATGCCGACCAGACGCGGATCCGCCTGCGCCTGGTCGCAGAGCCAGCGCCCGAACACTTGGGTAAAAGTGGTTTTAGGCGGCGCCTTGGGCTTTTGTATTCCCACTGTCGGGTCGAATTTGCCCGGGCCATGGTATAGCACCGGGTCGGCTTCGGCCAATTTATAGCCCTGCCCCTTGCGCGTGACCACATGCAGGAACTGTAGCCCACCCAATGCCTTCAGGTTTTCCAGTGTCGGTATCAGGGCATCCAGATCATGGCCATCGATGGGACCCACATAGTTGAATCCCAGCTCTTCAAACAGGGTGGCGGGCGACACCATGCCTTTGGCATGGCCTTCAAAGCGGCGCGCCAATTCCAGCACAGGGGGCACGTGCTGCAGCACTGCCTTTCCGACATGCTTTGCCGCCGCATAGAATCCGCCCGACAGCAAACGGGCCAGATAGCGGTTCAAGGCGCCCACCGGCGGGGAAATCGACATGTCGTTGTCGTTCAGGACCACCAGCACGTTGACGCCAGGCGTCACGCCGGCATTGTTCAAGGCTTCGAAAGCCATGCCCGCCGTCATGGCCCCGTCGCCAATGACAGCGATATGCTGACGGTTCGAGCCGGCATTGCGCGAGGCCACCGCCATGCCCAGCACTGCCGATATGGAGGTGGACGAATGCGCCGTGCCGAAATCGTCGTATTTGGATTCGCTGCGCTTGGGAAAGCCTGAAATACCCCCTTGCTGGCGCAGGCGCGCCATGTCATCGCGCCTTCCTGTCAGTATTTTGTGCGGATAGGACTGGTGGCCGACGTCCCACACCAGCCTGTCGTCGGGCGTATCGAACACTTTGTGCAAGGCGATGGTCAGCTCCACCGTACCCAGATTGGACGACAGATGGCCACCGGTTTTCGAGACGGATTGCAGGACGAATTCGCGCAGCTGCGTAGCGAGCTCTTTGAGCTGCGTGCGGTCCAGCGTGCGAAGGTCGGCTGGCGTGTTGATGTGTTCGAGAGAGACAGTAGGCATACAAATCTATGGGTTCAGTCCAGACCGCATTTTAGACGGTGAAAGACAATAGCGCCGGGCGCTGGCTGGAACACACGACCGCTAGACATGAAAACGGGACGCCGCGGCTTAGCGGTCGCGCCCCACGATGAAGTCCGCGAGGTCCGCCAAACGCGCCGCGGACGGCCCTAACGGCAGTAAAGCGGCCCGAGCTTGGGCATGCAGCGACTTGAGCAGTTCGCGCGAGCCGTCCATGCCCATGATGGAAACATAGGTGGGCTTGTTTTCGGCTGCATCCTTGCCGGCCGTCTTGCCCAGGGTCGCGGTATCGGCGGTCACGTCAAGAATGTCGTCGACCACCTGGAACGCAAGGCCGATCGCGGCCGCATAGCTTTCCAGGCCTTCACGGGCCGCCGAACCAGCGCCGGCCACAATTCCGCCCAGCAGCACACTGGCCTCCAGCATGGCGCCGGTTTTCATGCTGTGCATCTGTTGCAATTGCTCGGCGGACAATGCCAGGCCCACGCTTTCACAATCGATGGCCTGGCCGCCCACCATGCCCAGGCTGCCCGCGGAACGCCCAAGCAATTGCGTCGCCTGGACAATCAGCGCGGGGGCGATGGGCATCATTCCCAGCAATTCAAAGGCCAGCGGCTGCAAGGCATCGCCTGCCAGCATGGCCGTAGCTTCGCCAAACTGCACGTGCACAGTGGGCCTGCCCCGGCGCAAATCGTCGTCGTCCATGCACGGCAAGTCGTCGTGCACCAGCGAATACGCATGGATGAGTTCCACAGCCGCAGCCGCATGGTCCAAGGCAATTTCCTGGGCCGAGGCCGCCGTCCCCGCCTGCAGCGATGCCTCGCCGGCGGCGTAAACCAGCGCCGCGCGCACACGCTTGCCGCCGCCGAGCACGGCGTAGCGCATGGCTTCGTGCAGGCTGGTGGGCACGGTGGACGCGGCCGGCAAGAATTGCTCGAGCACGCGTTCGATGTGCTGCACCCTTTCGTTCAGCCAGGCGGCGAAGTCGTCCGGGGAAGATCTGCGCACCATGCCTTATTCCTCGTCCTGGGCCGCGTCGGCCAGCGGCTTCAGCAGATTATCCTGCAGCACCTGGACTTGCTGTTCGGCCTGATCGAGGCGGCGCTGGCATATCTTCGCCAGCTCGACGCCTTGCGCATAGGCGGCCAATGATTCGTCCAATGCCAGCGAGCCGCTTTCCATCCTGGATACCAGCGACTCAAGCTGCGCCAGCGCGGTTTCGAAGTCTTGCGGCAAATCGGCCCCGGCCTTGGGCGATGCCACTGGCAGATCAGGCGCCTGGCCTGTGTTCGTGTCGTTCATGACAGTGTTCCGGTAATTAAGCGCATACGGCATCCGGCGTAGCGACGCCGGCGCAGCCGCGCCAATTGAGTGCTATCCCAAATTGTACGAGATGCCGGCGCGAACCGCCCAAGGGGTGCAGCGTTCTTGTTCTCTTGGAAGTAAACTAGGGTACAATCCTTCCTCCTAAAATTTCATCGGCCAGTCCGTTTTTTTCTTCGCACCAGGGGCCATGCCTTTTTTCCTGGTTACATCGCAGCGGGGGGAACCATGACCGACATCGGTCGGGCAGCGCACTTCGCGCCGGCGCAAACGCAACTTTCCGTCAGCAGTTATTTTGACGACGCCATCTTTGCCCGAGAACTAGAACTCATTTTCAGGAATTCCGCGCTTTATGTCGGCCACGAAAAACTCGTGCCCGAAGTAGGCGACTGGCGCACGCTCGCCCAGGAAGGCGCGGGCCGCGCGCTGGTGCGCAACCCCCAGGGCGTAGAACTCATTTCCAATGTCTGCCGCCACAGGCAAGCCATCATGCTTGGCGGCCAGCCCGGGAATGTCACCGGTGGCGGGGCCGCGCACGGCAATCTGCGCGACACCGGCGGCAATATCGTCTGCCCCGTGCATCGCTGGACTTACAGCAAAGAAGGCAAGCTGCTGGGCGCACCGCAGTTTCCCAAAACCCCTTGCATGGACTTGCAGCGCTACACCTTGAAGAATTGCCACGGCCTGCTGTTTGAAGGTCCGCGCAACCCGGCGCAAGACATGGCCGCCTTGTTCGCACGGCCGGAATTCGATTTTTCCGAGTACGTGCTGGACCACGTCGAAGTGCATCATTGCCATTACAACTGGAAGACCTTCATCGAGGTCTATCTGGAAGACTACCATGTGGGTCCATTCCATCCTGGTCTGGGCAACTTTGTAACCTGCGACGACTTGAGCTGGGAATTCTCCGATTGGTACAGCTTGCAGCGCGTGGGCGTACACAAGGCGCTGGGCCAGCCGGGCACGGATGTCTATCGGCAATGGCACAAGCAACTGATGGACTACCGCACAGGTGCAGAGCCCGACTTCGGGGCAGTGTGGGTAACCTATTTCCCCACGCACATGATAGAACTCTATCCCCACGTCGCGGTGCTGTCTACATTGCATCCGGTCGGGCCCCAGGAAACCGTCAACATCGTCGAGTTCTACTACCCCGAGGACATCGTCGCGTTCGAGCGCGAATTCGTATTGGCGCAACGTGCCGCCTATATGGAGACGGCTATCGAAGACGATGAAATCGCCGAGCGCATGGACGCGGGCCGCCGTGCTCTGATGCACCGGGGCGTGAACGAGTCCGGGCCTTATCAGTCACCCATGGAAGACGGCATGCGCCATTTCCATGAGTGGTACCGGCGCATGATGGCCGATGCCGCGTAAGGGTCCTGACGCTAAGGCTGATCGGACCGTGCCACCGGACGCGAGGGGTCGCTGCTCCATTCGCTCCATGAACCCGGGTACAAGGCTGACCCGGTCAGGCCGGCCAATTCCA
>JAEWEH010000407.1 GCA_023389535.1 Pseudomonadota bacterium | reverse complement strand
AACGTTGCGTACCGCGATGCCAAGCAATATGCCGAATACCGGGCCGCCGATCAACGGCATCCAGCGCCCCAGCACCATGGCGCAAATCCCCACCACGATGGCAAGGGCCAGGCCGTAAAGCGGCGAGGGGTTCTGCGGCACGGACCCGTGCCGAGTGTGTGCGGCATTCGATGGTGCTGCGCGTAAGGATCCGGATACTGAAGATGAATTAGCCATAGGTAAACCGTATGTATGTAGTCATAACTTGTGGTTATTTTAGAAATACGGATCCAATAAATAAATTCACTTATTTTTATTCGTCGTATAAAATTTGCTGATGCTTGGTATCAGCGTCAAACAGTTGGAAGTATTCGTCGCCATCGCCTCCACCGGAACGGTAAGGGCGGCGGCGGATCGCCTGTTCGTCACGCAACCGGCCGTCAGCATGGCACTGGCCGAACTTGAACGCCAATTGCAAGTCCAGCTTTTTGATCGTGAACGAGGCCGCCTGCGCCTTAGCCCGCACGGCAAGGAAGTCCTGCCCATGGCGCAGGAAGTCATTGAACGCATCCAGGAAATCCAACACCACGCCGGCGGCCACCCTTTGGCGCTGACTGGGGAATTGCGGGTGGGCGCAAGCAACACCGTGGGTAATTATCTGGTGGGCGATCTGTTGGCGCCCTTCATTACTCTGCACCCCCTGGTTTCCCTGCAGGTCAGCGTAGAAAACACGCATGAGATCGCCACCGGCCTGCTGGAGCACCGCATCGACGTAGGCTGTGTGGAAGGCCCCGTCAACCACGCTCAACTGGAAGTTTTCGCATGGCGCGACGACAATCTGGTCGTGTGCGCTTCCCCGGCGCATCCGCTGGCACAGCAGCAAGGCCTGAAGCCCAGGCATTTCAAGGATGCCAGATGGATCTTGCGAGAAGAAGGGTCAGCCATGCGCACCCAGGCGGAACAAGCCATGAGTTCGCTGCCATCCGGAAAAATTGTGCTCGAACTAGGCCAGGTCGAAGCCATCAAACAAGCCGTCATCGCGGGGCTGGGCATCGCTTGCCTGCCCAATGCCGCGGTGCTCGACGCTGTGGCGGCCAGTCGGCTGGCCGTGCTGGATACCCCCTTCCTGAATTTGCACAGACGTCTGTCGCTGGTGTTGCACAAGTCCCGTTATCGTGGGGCCCTGATCGATGCCTTTGTGCAAAGCCTGATGGCAGACCCCGGTTAGTGTTATGGTGAAGGCCGCAAGCGCTGCGAAGGGCATGCCGCACTGATGACTGCGTTCAGCCGCGCGACGGTCCTGCCGCAATCACCGTACCTTCTTTGGGCATCCCATGCATCGTCAACTCGAGCTATTCGCAGAAGATCCTGGCGCAAGGCGAAAACGCCACCAGGCGGCGCGCGCGCCCCAAGCTTCCGCCCACACCCAGCCCCTGCCCACCAAGGCCGAGGTCGAAGACGCCCAGGCGCGCAACGCCGGTGTTCCGGTCAATACCGCGCCTGAATTGCCGCCTTACGAAACCGTGGCGCTGGTGCTGCAGGGCGGCGGTGCGCTGGGCGCCTACCAGGCCGGCGTGTATCAGGGGCTGCAGGAAGCCGGCATCACGCCGACCAGCTTGTCGGGAATATCGATCGGCGCGCTGAATACCGCCATCATCGCCGGCAACCCGCCAGAGCGGCGTGTCGAGCGCCTGAGGGAATTCTGGGAAACCATTTCCCAGCCCAATTCGGGCCTGGACATTCCCGAATTCATAGAACGGTCGCTCTTTAACGTCAATGACACGGTACGCAATGCGCTGGGAGCCGTGCATGCCGGGAACGCTTTGCTTGGCGGCCAGCAAGGGTTTTTTCGACCCCGCTTCCCGCCGCCGTCGTCCGTACTGCCAGGCCGCCCCGAGACCGCCGGCTACTACGATACCACTGCGCTCAAGGACACCCTGGAACGTCTATGCGATTTCGATCTGGTGAACTCAAAACAGCAACAGGTATCAGTGGGCGCCGTCAACGTGCGGACAGGCAACTTCGTTTATTTCGACAATGCGAAGATCCGCTTGCGCGCGGAACACTTCATGGCTTCCGGCGCCCTGCCCCCGGCCTTTCCGGCCGTAGAGATAGATGGCGAATACTACTGGGACGGCGGACTGGTTTCCAATACGCCGCTGGCACAAGTGCTGGACGCACGCCCGTTGCGCGACACCCTGGTCTTTCAGGTGGACCTGTGGAGCGCGCGCGGAAACCTACCCACCAACATGGGCGAAGTGTCGGACCGCATCAAGGATATCCGCTATTCCAGCCGCACCCGCATGGTGACCGAGCAGCTCCGCTGGTCGCAATATCTGCGCCATATGCTGCAGCACATCCTGGAGGATGTGCCGGACGATATCCGCGCGAACGACCCTTATTGCCGCATGGCCCAGGACTTGTCCTGCAGCAAGCGCTATAACGTCATTCATCTGATCTATCGGAATCAGCCGTATGAAAGGCATTACAAGGACTTCCAGTTCGGCCCGTCCACCATGCGCGAGCACTGGGCCGGCGGACTGGAAGACATACGCCAGACGCTGACGGACCCCGGCCGACTGGCCATGCCCGAAAACCTCTCTGGATTTGTCACCCATGACGTGCATCGCGAAGATATCGAGCGGCGCCTGGCCAACGGCGGCAAGCCCGTCAACGGCGCCAGTTGAGCTTTCCCTTGGCCCGCTCGCTGCCCGCCATCATTCCCGCGCCAGGCCGCTTTGCGTAAGACCATGACAAGACAGTAGTTGCCCAGGCAAATAGCCGGCGTTAGAATTGCCTTATGAACGACTCCGTTTCCCCGCCGACACCGCGCCGCGCTGCCAAGCCAGCCAAGGCGCGCGGCAAACAGGATTATTACGCGGGTACATCCGAATCGCTTAGCCAACCCAACAATGTCGGCCAGTTGATCAAGCAGGTGCAGAGCTCGCTGAACCGCATGATAGACCAGCATGTGTCCCCACTGGGACTGACCGCCATGCAATGGCGTCCGCTGGTCATGGTGCGCTACCGCGACGTGAATACACCGGCGGAATTATCGCGCCAGACCCATGTCGATACCGGCGCCATGACGCGCACACTGGACAGGCTGGAGGCCAAGCACTTCATTACCCGGCAGCGCTGTCCGGATGATCGCCGCGTCGTCCGCATCGCGCTGACCGACAGCGGCAAGCAGGTTGCGGAGCAAATCCTGCCAGCCGTCGCCGCTTCGTTGAACGCCCACCTCCAGGGTTTCAGCTCGCAGGAGATCAAGACCTTGATCGGTTTCCTGGATCGCATGCTGATCAATGGAGGACAGCCTGCAGAACCCGTTTGCGGTGACGATCCTCGATAGGAAACAGACCGTGAGCCTCATTGCACGGCGATGCATCGTGCCCGGCACTTGCTGATCAATGCCGCGCGCGCCGGGGAACACCTAGCCCTATAAGCAGTCATATAGTTACCGCCCGATTGCGTTCCGGCTCGTCGGTTTTATTGCCAACTTGCAACGATCTTTACATTCGCCGGTTTTTTTCGTTATATAATTGCCTAGGCAAATACCAACTAGGCAATTATATTCAGCTTTTTGTAAGCCATACCGTCGACCTTCAGAACACGCATGAAATCTCTTATCCCCATCCTGCTTGCCGCCACGCTGGCGGGCTGCGCCGCCACGGATCCCGGCCAACCCGCAGTGCAGGCGCTGGATGCCACTGAATTGGGCTTGCACGATGCCAGCATCGCCTGGCCATCGGAACAATGGTGGCTGCGCTACGAAGATGCGCAGCTCAATCAATTGGTACAGGAAGCGCTGGCGGGCAGCCCTTCGCTGTCGGCCGCCCAAGCGCGCCAGGGCATGGCGGACGCCGCGGTACGCGGCGCGCGCGCCATTCAACTACCCCGCGCGGACGTGGATTACGCGCTGACACGCGAACGCTTCTCGGAAAACTATATCTATCCGCCTCCGTATGGCGGCTCCATACTGACCGACACCAGCCTGCAATTGAAGCTGGGCTTCGACCTGGATCTATGGGGCCGGAACCGTGCGAACTATGCCG
>JAEWEH010000401.1 GCA_023389535.1 Pseudomonadota bacterium | reverse complement strand
GCCTTGCGGCGGCACGCTGGAACTGCTCCTGGAGTTCCAGCCCGATTTCGCCGCCCTCGACGAGCTTGTGCGGCGTCTGGAGTCTGGCCAACTGGTGCAGCGCATGGTGGATTGTGCTTCGGGCAAGGTGAAATTGGCCCACGCCCTGCGCCCGGAGGCCTTGCACTTTGATGGCGCAACCTTGTCCTGTACCTTGGGTCCGCAGTACCGGATGCTGCTCATCGGGGCAGGCTCTCTGGCCGAATATCTGGCCACGATGGCGCTGTTCAATGATTTTTCGGTGACGGTATGCGACCCACGCGTAGAGCACCGTGGCACTTGGTCCGTGGCCGGAGTCGCTATCACCACGGAAATGCCCGACGATGCCGTGCTTACCCTCAAGCCCGATGCGCGCACCTGCGTGGTGGCGGCTAGCCACGATCCCAAGCTCGATGACATGGCCCTGTTGGAAGCGCTGCGCAGTCCCGCCTTCTATGTGGGCGCCATCGGTTCGCGCCGCAATGCGAGCGGCCGGCGCCAGCGCTTTATTGAATACTTCGACGAGACGGAAGAATCGCTGCAGCGCCTGCATTCGCCGGTGGGTTTGTACATCGGCAGCAAGACGCCCGCGGAAATTGCGGTGAGTGTGATGGCCGAGATACTGGCCGTCAAGAATGCTGCAGTGCCGCCCTTAACCCTTAAGTAAGGCCCGGCAGCCGCCTTCAAGAAACGAAACTGATTACCACGGTTGCAACCCGTCCGTCGACGATCGGGCGGATTTTCATGAGAGATTCCTTTTGGCTGACAGATGCAGTGTTGGAACCGGGCTGAGCCACTGTTGTGCCGGTGGCACACAGTGCCAGCCACAGGAACGATTTGGCAAGCGGTGCCAACATTGCTTGTGGAGCGCGAAATGCTGGCGTGGAGTTGACCTTTTTCATGCCTGCTATCATCGCTGTTACAGCAAGCTCTGACTAGCTAATGTATGCTTAATAGGTTTATTAGAAGATCTTATTAATATCCTATGAAGCCTGAATAATGGTCAGACGCAATCTCAATGACCTCTTGTACTTTGTCACAGTCGCACGGGAAGGCAGTTTTACCCGAGCGGCTTCGCTGCTTGGCGTGACGCAGTCCGCCCTGAGCCAATCCATCCGGGGGCTTGAAACGCGCTTGCAAATACGGCTGCTGACGCGCACCACGCGCAGCGTTTCGCCGACGGCAGCGGGCGAGCGCTTGCTGAACGCCATAGGCCATCGCTTCGACGAGATCGAATCCGAACTGGAAGAACTTACCGAACTGCGCGATAAGCCCGCAGGCACGGTCCGGATCACCTGCGGCGATCATGTGCTGCACAGCATCTTGTTGCCCAAGCTGACTCCGCTGCTACGCGAGTATCCGGATATCAACCTGGAGTTCGATGTGAACTACGGTTTGCGCGATATCGTGGCAGACCGCTTCGATGCAGGAGTCCGTTTGGGCAACACCATCGACAAAGACATGATCGCGATTCCGCTTGGCCCATCGATGCGTTTGGCTGTGGTAGGGTCTCCCGAGTATTTTGCGGCCAACCCCGTTCCCAGCACGCCACAAGACCTCATGTCGCATCAATGCGTCAATCAACGCATGACGACCTCGGGCGGCCTGTACGTCTGGGACTTTGAACGGGATGGCCGCCAGGTAAATGTGCGAGTCGATGGGCAACTGATTTTCAATACCGCCCAGCGTCAGGTTCAGGCGGCACTGAGCGGCTTAGGTCTTGTGCTATTGCCCGAAGATGAACTGACGCCTTATATCGACGACGGACGGCTGATAAGGGTGCTGGAAGACTGGTGTCCATCGTTCGGTGGCTACCACTTGTATTATCCGAGCCGTCGCCAGCCGTCGCCGGCCTTCTCGCTGGTGGTCGACGCGCTCTGGTACAAAAGACGGGAGAGGTAGGGGTCACCACTGCCCAAAGAATACGCCTGCCTTCTTGTAGGCGTTGGTTCCTTTCTCGACAGCTTCGTAACTGACGGTGGTGCGTCGCTTCAGCCCGGTGAACCACGTCAGCAGGCGCTCGCGACACTCGGCCCGGACCAGGGCATAGGCTGGGTCTTGGCCCAGGTCGTGAAATTGTTCGGGATCCGCATGCAGGTCGTAGAGCTGTTCCGGCTCATCCATCCAGTACACATAACGCCACTGGTCAGTGCGGATTGACCAGGCCCGGGCGTTCTGTGGTGTTTTTCCGACCAGTTGCCGCGATAATCTATAGCTGTAGTCCAGCTCCGAGAATACGCAATCCCGCCATTCAACTGGCTGCCCATGCAGAATGGGCAGCAGGCTGCGGCCCTCCAGGCGATGCATCGGCAGGGCAAGCCCCAGCCAGTCCAGGATGGTGGGCAGCACATCCACGGACTCCACCATTCTTGACTCAACCGTGCCGCGGGTCGCGTCCGCCGCTGCAGACGGATCCACCACGATCATCGGTACGCGCTGCACGGTGTCGTAGAACAGCTCTTTCTCGCCCAGCCAGTGGTCCCCCAGGAAATCCCCATGATCGGCAGTAAAGATGATCAAGGTGTTGTCCATGAGCCCTGTGCGCTCCATGTGGTCGAAAAGCCGGCCCAGGTGATCATCCAGCTGTGTGATCAGGCCCTGGTATGCCGGCCGTACGGCACGTATGCATTCGTCCATGGAAAAGCTGAGGCTTTCTTCGTGCTGACGATAGGCGGCCAGTACAGGATGTGCGTTGTGCCGCTCGGCGTCGTTGCGGACCACGGGCAGGCATTGGTCCGGACCGTACATGCGTGGTACGGGGCCGGGGCGATGTAGGGCCAGTGCGGTTTCACATAGCTCAGGTGCATGACCCAGGGCTGATCGCCTTGTTGCTGCATGAATCCGATGGCCTGGTCCGTCATGTAGGCTGTTTCGGAATGCTCTTCACGCACCAGGGACGGGTAGGGCGCATTGCGCATATGCCAGCCGCTGACCGGCTGGCCGTCGGGGCCTTTGGCCGCAATGACGAAATCCGTCCAGGGGTCGTCCGACACATAGCCATGGCGGCGCAGGTACGCCGGGTAGCCGCTTTCATCGCCGGGTTCATGATGACCATCGTAGCGGTCGATCTCTTCGAAGCCGCCGCTGCTTAACAGTCGGCCCAGCTCGCTGCCCCCGTCCAGTGCCAGGCGCTCCAGGCCGGCATGGTCGACCATGATATGAGTCTTGCCGGCCAGGACCAGCTTGCGGCCGCTTGCGCGCAAGTATTCGCCCAGCGTCACCTCGCCCACCGACAAGGGCACGCGGTTCCAAGTCGCCCCATGCGTGGAAGGATAGCGGCCCGTGTAGTAGCTCATCCGTGACGGCCCGCAGACGCCGGAATTGACAAAGGCGCGTTCGAACCGCACGCCCCGTCCGGCGAGAGCGTCGATATTGGGCGTACGGATAAATGGATGGCCATAGCACGCCAGATGATCGGCGCGCAACTGATCCGCCATAATGAAAAGAACGTTCTTGGGTGAGCTCATCGTGTCGCCTGATGCAGATCTATTTGGTAACGACGAAGCCAGATGCCTTGACGACAGGAGCCCACTGCGCACGGAAGTCATCCACCATTTTGCCCGTTTCCTGTGCATTGGCGGACACCGGAACCAAGTCATTTTCCTGTAGCGTCTTGCGTACGTCGGGGTCTGCTGTCACAGACTTAATGACTTCCCCCAACATGTCGGTCTTCTCCTTGGGCATGGCGGAAGAGGCGAAAAATGTGTTCCAGCCGGTTGCCTGCAGGTCGATGTCGGCTTCTTTGAACGTAGGTACGTCTGGCAGGGCCGCTTCTCTCTTTGGTCCCGACGTGGCCAGGATGCGGATGCGTTTGCCCTCATGCTGGCGAGTCAGGACGTCCAGCGTGTCAATCGCCACAGGAACGGCGCCCCCGATCAGGTCGGTGATGACAGGAGCCGAGCCCCGATAGCCGATGATCTGCCCCTCGGCCCCGATCTGCTTCGAAAGCATCAAGCCAAAGAAGTGCGGCAGGCTACCCGTCGCGGGTACGCCAATATTGAAGTTGTCCGGGTTGGACTTGGCCCATTTCACCAGTCCTTGCATGTCTTTGACCGGGCTGTCCGCCGACACGGCAACGCCGAAACCATATTCGGTCACCATGGAAACGGGTTGAAAGTCCTTCTGTGCGTTGTAGGGCAGGGATTCGAAAACAAGTGGCGCCACCACCATCACCGCAGGGTTGCCCAGAAGCAGCATATTTGCATCCGCGCCGGCATTCTTGACATGCTGGGCAGCGATACGGCCGCCCGCACCCGTTTTGTTCTCGACCACGACCGGCACGCCCAGCTTGGCTTGCAAGCCGGTGGCGACGATGCGCGCGGCACGATCGGTCGCCCCGCCCGGCGCATAGCCGACGACAATCGTCAAAGGTTCGGACAATTTGGGCGCATCCGCCTGCGCCGCGTTGGCAGCGCAGGCGGCAAATAGCAGGCAGGGCAGCAGGGCGGCGCGAAATGCGTTTTTGATCATAGTGGGCTCCTCGAACTTGATTTGTCTTAATATTGACTGGCAGCTTACCAAGCTGGGTATTAATTGTTCTAATCAAGAATCCGACTGTCAGGGAAAGCTCCAACACATGGACATAAAAACGACTGCCTCCATGAAGCAGTCGGCCGGCCCGACCCCTTTACGAAATCGCCCGCCGACGCTGGAAGACATGATGATGTTCAAGCTATACCGTGCATGGTCGGCGGGGAATCCCATCTTTACCCGCTTGTGCGAAGGCCGCTTCAATATCACCCGTCGCGAATGGCGCCTGCTGGCAATCGCGGTTCGGCACGACAGTCTCACTTCCACGCAACTGGCTCAAGCCGTCGGCCTGGATGCGCCCCGCACATCGCGAGCAATAAGTTCCTTATGCAGCAAAGGCCTGCTGCTGCGCAGTCGCGATCCCGGCGATGCAAGAACAGTGCATGTATCCGTTACGCAGCAGGGCGCACTTTTGTACCAGGCGATCATGCCGGTGGTCGCATCGCTGAACGACACCATTTTCCAGGACCTGGATGCCGGCGAACTTCAGGCGCTGGGATCGATGCTCGATCGGATCATGCGCCGTGCAGATCAAATGCTGGAAGATGATCTGATCAAGGAAAGGCCGCACAGAGGCCGGCCCGGGAAAGCGTTGTTGGCCAGAAGAGGTTGAATGTATGTGGTGCTGCGCCTGCTGGCCTTGACTCGCTCATGGCATTTTCAGGCGAACGATTTGCTCATTTTTGCGGATAGATTGTCGTCCGGCCGTTTATTTTAGAGCTTGACGGTTCTCCCATTGGCTTTTAATATTGCTGAAATGTCGACATTCGAGCAATGCAACAACGTCGGCCCGCTGTGGATGTAGAGGTAACTTCCATACCAAAATAGGAACCCTGGAGAAGACGAATATGCAGTTCATTCCTCAAATAGTTAAAGGCGCCGTAATATGTCTGGGCGTTCTTAGTGTTAGCAGCTCGTTTGCAGAATCCGGTTGGCCCAACCGACCAGTCACGCTAGTCGTTCCGTTTGCACCAGGCGGCAGTACTGACATCACCGCCCGGATAGTCGCCGAGGGTTTGCGAAACGAATTGGGGCAGCCGGTAATCGTGGAAAACAAGGGTGGGGCCGGCGGTAACATCGGCGCTGCGTACGTCGCACACGCAAAAGCAGATGGATACACATATCTTTTTGCGACGAACGCTCATGCCGCGTCAGTGACTCTCTTCGAATCGCTCAATTACGACTTCCAGAAAGACTTGGCGCCTGTCGCACAGATCGTATCATTCCCCAATGTGCTGGTGGTGCCCGCAACTGCACCCGCCAAGACCTTGAAAGATTTCATTTCTTTTGCGAAAGCGGCTCCCCAGCCACTGAACTATGGGTCTGCCGGAAACGGTTCCTCGCACCACCTGGCTACGGCGTTATTTCAGCAGCGTATCGGCGCAACCATGCAGCACGTTCCCTTCAAGGGCGGCGCTCCGGCGAACATGGCGATCCTTTCAGGACAAATTGATATAAATGTTGCGCCTTTGATGGAGGTCTATCCCGGCATAAAGGCCGGGAAGCTGCGTGCGTTGGGGGTCACCACCCCTCAG
>JAEWEH010000392.1 GCA_023389535.1 Pseudomonadota bacterium | reverse complement strand
TTTTTGGGCGCCGTGGTGCGGCCCCTGCAGGAATTTTGCGCCGGTCTTCGAGAACGAGGCCGCACAGCACGATGATGTTACCTTCGCCAAGGTAAATACCGAAGAGCAGCAGGAATTGGCAACCGCCATGGGCATACGCTCCATTCCGACCTTGATGGTCTTCCGCGAAAAAGTACTGCTTTTCTCGCAGGCCGGCGCGCTATCGGCCAGTCAGCTGAAAGAACTGGTCAGCGAAGTCAAGAATGTGGATATGGAAAAAGTGCACGCGGATATCGCCGCCCAAGCGAAGGATAAGGGCGACGACCAAGCCTAGGGCTTGTCTTCCGCCACCATCCAGCGCCCCTGGCCGCGTGTAAGGTTCATGAAGATCTGAGCCAGTTCGCGTTCCTGGTGGCGCGGCACTGCAAGCCGCCAGCGCACGCCGTCGCCGTCGAAAGTTTCCCCGGCGATGCGCGCGCTGTAGGCGGGAAACTTCGATTGCACCAGCGCCATGTCGGCAAAAGCGCAATGGCAGTCGACGAAGGCTTCATCGATCAACGCGGTCTTGACCGCCAGGCGCAGGCACTGCGCGGCCACGCCCCCGTATGCGCGTATCAGGCCTCCAGGCCCCAGCTTGATGCCCCCGAACCAACGCAGCACCAGCACCGCGGTCTGGTCGCACTGCTGCCCTTCTATGGCTTGCAGTATGGGACGCCCGGCTGTGCCGCCGGGTTCACCGTCATCGTTGAACCGATATTCCGAACCTACGCGGTAAGCCCAGCAATTGTGCGTGGCGTCGGGATCGGCATAGGCGGCAAAGAATTGCATGGCTTCGTCGGGCGTGCGCACCCGGTCGGCCACGGCGACGAAACGACTCTTCCTTATGTCTTCCTGGTGTGTGGCCCGGCCGTCAAGGGTGTAGAGCATCGCCATGGCCGAGCCCATCCACGCAAATCAAGACTGGATGCCTCGCGAAGCGAGGTAGTCTTCGTAATTGCCTTGGTAGTCGACGATTTCGCCGTCGGGCATGATCTCGATCACGCGGGTGGCCAGGCCGGACACGAACTCGCGGTCATGCGAAACGAAGAACAGCGTGCCGGCGTATAACTCAAGGGCAAACTGCAGCGATTCGATCGACTCCATGTCCAGGTGGTTGGTCGGTTCATCCAGCAGCATGACATTGTGACGCCCCAGCATCAGCCGGCCAAAGCTCATGCGGTTCTTTTCCCCGCCTGACAGCACGCGCACTTCCTTGCTGATGTCGTCGCCCGAAAACAGCAACCTGCCCAGCACGGAACGCAGCGACTGGTCGTCATCGCCGGGCTGGCGGTATTCACTGAGCCAGTCCACCAGATTGCTGTCGGACTGGAACTGATCGGAGACATCTTGCGCCATATAGCCCAGATCTGCGCTTTCGGACCACTTGACGTTGCCCTGATCAGGCTGAAGATCCCCCGCCAGCATACGCAGCAAAGTCGTCTTGCCCACCCCATTGGCGCCGATGATGGCCACTTTCTGCCCCGCTTCCACCATGGCCGAGAACGACCGGATGACCGGCTTGTCGTAGGTCTTGGAAATCGATTCCACTGTGACGGCCAGACGATGCAGAACCTTGTTCTGCTCGAAGCGTATATACGGATTCTGCCTCGAAGAAGGCTTGACCTCGACGGCGCTGGCCTTGATGCGGTCTATCTGCTTGAGTCGGGACGTGGCCTGCCTGGCCTTGGACTTGTTGGCCGAAAATCGGCGGACGAAGTCCTGCAGTTCCGCCACACGCTCTTTGGCCTTGGCATTGGCATTGGCCTGGCGCTCGCGCGCCTGGGTGGAGGCCAGCATGTAATCATCATAATTGCCTGGATAGATCCGCAGTTCGCGGTAATCCAGGTCCGCCATATGGGTGCATACTTGGTTCAGGAAGTGCCGATCATGACTGATGATGATCATCGTGCTCTGGTAGCTATTGAGCACATCTTCGAGCCAGCGTATGGTGTTGATGTCGAGGTTGTTGGTGGGTTCGTCCAGCAGCAATACATCAGGGTTGGAAAACAGCGCCTGGGCCAGCAATACGCGCAGCTTCCAGCCCGGCGCTATTTCGCGCATCGGCAAGCCGTGCTGTTCGACAGGTATTTCCAGGCCCAGCAATAGTTCGCCAGCGCGCGCTTCGGCCGTGTAGCCGTCGTACTCGGCGAATTTCGCCTCCAGTTCGGCCGCACGCATGTAGTCGTCTTCGGTGGCCTCCGGATCAGCATAGATCGCATCGCGATCGGCCATGGCGCGCCACATTTCCTCGTGGCCCATCATTACGACATCCAGCACCCGGGTGTCCTCGAAAGCAAACTGGTCCTGGCGCAACTTCCCCAGCCGCAGCCCCGGCTCCAGGGACACGTTGCCCGATGTCGGTTCCAGGTCGCCACCGATGATCTTCATGAAAGTGGATTTGCCGGAGCCGTTGGCCCCTATCAGCCCGTAGCGATTGCCTTCGCCAAATTTGACGCTGACGTTCTCGAACAAGGGCTTGGGGCCGAACTGGATGGTGAGGTTTGCAGTTGAGATCACTGGTTGTTTTCAAAAAATAAGATGCCCCACGCTGCGCGCGCAGCTTGCACGCCCCCAAGGGGCGTCGGCAAGCCGAACGCGGCCTGGCGGTAAAAAAGGGCTTTAGGAATCGGGATAACCTGGCATTTTAACAAGCCTGGCCTAATGATGCTCTTCCAGCACCAGATGCGCCATCCCGTCTTCGGTCGCAATACCCACTTTTCGGCCCACCGGCAAGGTGGCCTTGACCTTCACATGCCCGTAAGGCAGGCCCGTTACCACGGGAACACCGACATGGTGGCGCAACCATGCCACGACAGCAGGAAAATCGTAGCCGCTGTCATGGGGCGCCAACCGGTACTCGGTAAAACGGCCCAGCACAATTGCCTTCTGCCGTGCCAGAATGCCCGCCTGCCATAAGTGAATCAGCATGCGCTCCACCCTGAAGGGGTGCTCGGCCACGTCTTCCAGGAACAGTATCCCTCCACGGATCTTGGGCATGTAGGGCGTGCCCACCAGAGACGCCACCATGGCCAGGTTGCCGCCCCACAATACACCACGGGCGTCCACCGGATCGGCGTCAGGCGATTCGAAACTGAGGATCTCCAGTTCGCGGCGCATGCTTTCGACGAACAGCGCTGCGGTCAGGTCGTCCATTTTCTTGCCACCGAAATCAAAGACGGCCGTAGGTCCCGCATAGCTGGCTGTCCCGGTACGGGCCAGCAAGGCCAGGTTGAATACGGTGAAATCGCTTTGTCCGATGAAGATCTTGCCGCTGTCCGCCACCGCCTTCCAGTCTATGAAAGGCAGCAGACGGCTCAATCCATATCCTCCGCGCGTCGCCATGACGATGGGATGCTTTTGTTTCAAGGAGCGTGCGATCGCCGCCAGACGTTGCTTGTCAGTGCCGGCAAAGCGCTCATGCACAGCCAGCGCAGTGCGGTCCACGGCAGTGCGAAAACCCAGCTCACCCAGGCGCACCCGTGCCAGTTCCAGCGTCGCGGGATCCGACACTGCGCCGGAAGGGGAGAAGAGATAGACGCCAGCAGGAGGCTTGCCGCCATGATGAGCATGTCCGTGGTCGTGAACATGGCCGTGCTCATCATGGCTGTGGTCCGGCGATCCGTCTTGAGGCTCTGCGACATCATGCGCCTGCGGGTGAGCCGCCGCAGCCCTGGCGCTGGCCGCCGCTTTTCGCGCATGCGGCCGGACGCTCTTGTCCGCTGGCTGTTCAGTGCCGGTGCCGCTTGCATTTCGGTTTTTTGTCATCTGTATTGTGTTCTATAGAAAAGAGAGAATAGGAATCCGGGAAAATGCTCGGCTGCCCTGACGGGCCCGGGCCCATCCCGCTGCCCCGGGCGCTGCGACAGTTTCCGCCGGCCAGGATTCAATCTGGCTTGCGGCGCCGCTCACGGAAGAAATCCCGCAAGATGTCTCCGCACTCTTGCGGCAGCAAGCCGCCGCTTACGTCGGTCTGATGGTTCAATTGCCGGTTTTCGTGCAAGCGGAGCACGCTGCCACAGGCGCCGGTCTTGGGATCAGTGGCGCCATACACCACCCGCGCAAGCCGGGCGTGCAGCGTCGCACCCACGCACATCGGGCAAGGCTCCAGGGTGACATACAAAGTGGCGCCGGGAAGACGGTAGTTGCCCAACCTGGCAGCGGCCTGGCGTAACGCAATAATTTCGGCATGGGCGCTGGGGTCGGAATCGGTAATGGTGCGGTTGTAACCGCAACCGATCACGTCGCCCGACGCATCCAGCACCAC
>JAEWEH010000365.1 GCA_023389535.1 Pseudomonadota bacterium | reverse complement strand
TGCTGCGCGACGATCTGGTGCGCCTGGATTGCGCCCCATTGGTCACCCGTGTGCCGGCACTGCCGCAATTCGAGCGCGGCCAGATAGTGACCTTGGATATACTGGGTTTTGACGAACTTGCCCTGGAGCTGGACTGCAGGCTGCGCGAGGCCGCGGCCGCCTGAGCCCTTCCCGAACATAGGCCCGGACATGTGGACGCGCTACTCACTATCGAGACTGCAACTGCCACGCAATGACTATTTGCACATTGCCCTGGTGCTGTCGCTTGCGCTGCATGCCACGGTCCTGGCCCTGCGTTTTGCCGACCCGCCGGCTCCTGCATCACGCATGCGCCCCCTTGAGGTCACGCTGGTGAACGCGCGCAGCGAAACAACGCCTGTCCAGCCCGAGATGCTTGCGCAGGCCTCCCTGGATGGCGGCGGCGAGTCCCCCGCAGGGCAGGCCTCGTCGCCCTTGCCGCGTACGGTGTCCGAATCGGCCGACGAAGTCGTGCTGGCGGCGCTGCGCAAACGCCAGGAAGAACTCGAAGCCGAACAACTGCGCCTTTATACGCAATTGTTGTCCAGGCAGAAGGTCCTGCCCGAGCGCAAGCAGCCGGATCTGTTCGAGCAATCGCAGGATCCCGGCGAAGATTCGCGCCACCAGGAAAGCCTGTTGCTCAATGCCCAGATCAGCGTCCTGAAGGAGCGTATCGAACGCTACAATGCCCAGCCGCGCAGGCAGTTCACCGGACCTTCCACGCGCGCTGTGGACTATGCGGAATATATCGAGGCATGGCGGCAGAAGATCGAACTACTGGGCACCGAGCACTACCCCGCCGAGGCCCGCGGCAAGGTCTATGGCAGCCTCCAGCTGACGGTTTATATACGCAAGGACGGTACGCTGGAACGCATCGAAATAGACAGGCCTTCGAACCACGCCATCCTGAACCTGGCCGCCGCGCGCATCGTCCAGCTGGCCGCCCCGTTTGCCCCGCTCCCCCCTTCCATGGCGGCCAAGACCGACGTGCTGGCCATCACCAGGACATGGAATTTTGTCAACCAGACACTGGAAACCCAAGCCCCGTGATTGCTCCCAGCCCTTTCAAGCGATATGGCGTCGTAGGCCACCCCATCGAGCATAGCCGCTCCCCTTTCATCCACGCGGAATTTGCGCGGCAAACCGGCATAGCGCTGCGTTATGAAAAGATTCTGGCTCCGCTGGATGGCTTCGCCGAGGTGGTGCAGCGCTACTTCGCCGAGGGCGGCGCAGGCTTGAACGTCACCGTGCCGTTCAAGGAAGAGGCGTGGAAACTGGCCAGGCAAGACCTCAGTCCGCGCGCCCGCATGGCCGGAGCAGTCAATACCTTGTGGATGCATGAAGACCGGTTGCATGGGTGCAATACGGATGGCATTGGCCTGTTGCGCGACCTGGAAAGATTGGGGCATGCGCCGGCGGGCAGACGCATATTGCTGGTCGGCGCCGGCGGCGCCGCCAGGGGCGTGGTGCTTCCCCTGATGGAGGCGGGCTGCGCCGCCCTGCGCATCATCAACCGCAGTCCAGCGCGCGCGCTCGATTTGCGTGCCCATGTGCTGAGCCAGATGCCGGAGCTGGAAGCGCGACTGCAAGCGGGCAGCCTGGACGAAGCCGGCGGCCCGTGGGACATCGTCGTCAATGCCACCTCCAGCAGCCTGGGCGGTACGCCCCCCGCGCTTCCCCAGGGCCTGTATGCCCCGCGAGCGCTGGCATACGACATGGTCTATGCCGCCGAGGCCACGCCTTTCATGCGTCAGGCACAGGCCATGGGGGCCAGCCATACAGCCGACGGGCTGGGCATGCTGGTGGGCCAGGCCGCAGCCAGCTTCGCCATCTGGCATGGCGTCGTGCCGGAAATGGAAAGTGTCCTGCGGCAATTACGGCAAAACCTCGCCTCCGGCCATGGCTAAGCGCCGCATCAACAAAGTCAAAGTATTTGCGGTGCTCTTGCTGGCGGGCTTTGCCGCAATGCTGCTGTATCAATTCGGCCTGTTCGTGCTGGTGCTTTGGCTGAGCGTACGCAATCCGGGCAGCAGCGCCTTCATGGACGCGACACTGACCAGCCTGCGGGCCAACGACCCCGAGGCACGCCTCAAATATCAATGGGTGCCGTACGCCGACATCAGCGCAAACCTGAAGCGCGCGGTGGTGGCGTCCGAAGACGCCAACTTCATCGACCATGAAGGCGTTGAATGGGATGCGATACGCAAGGCTTGGGAATACAACAGAAAGCAAGCCGAGCGCGGCAAGGCCAAGATGCGGGGCGGGTCCACCATTACCCAGCAATTGGCCAAGAATTTGTTTCTTTCGAGCTCGCGGTCGTATTGGCGCAAAGGCCAGGAATTGATCCTGACCTACATGATCGAATTCGTGATGAGCAAGGAGCGCATACTGGAGCTCTATTTGAATGTTGCGCAGTGGGGCCAGGACGTCTTCGGCGCGGAAGCCGCCGCAAAGCATTACTACCGCAGCAGCGCCGCGCGGCTTAGCCAGTACCAGGCCGCCACCTTGGCGGCCATGCTGCCCAATCCCGCTTATTACGACAGCCACCGCAACACGCGCTATCTGCGCTCGCGCGCCGCCACAATACAGAAGCGCATGAGCCTGGTCGATATCCCCAAGTAAGGCCGGCTCCCGGCGCCGGCAAATGTTAAGCTTGTACTTTTCTTGAGTTTCATACGCCGTCTCGGCACCCGCCCTTTCAATGCGCACCGCACGCCGTTATCTTGCCCGCGAAATCTATCGCTCCAGCGCCGTCGTTCTGGTGGCGCTGGTAGGCTTGTTCACGTTTTTCGCCCTGATCGAAGATCTGGACAATGTGGGCACGAAGTTCACCCTGCTCAATCTTTTCTATATGCAGGCGTTGGCCCTGCCCACCCGGCTGTACGAGCTTTTGCCCATAGGCCTGCTGATAGGCGCGATCCTGGCGCTGGCGGGCCTCGCCCAGCGCAATGAACTGGTGATACTTCGGGTATCGGGCGTCAGCGGCATCAAGCTGCTGGTCATGCTCTGGACCGTCACGATTCCGCTGGTGGTGGGCGCCTTCGTGCTGTCGGAAGTCGTCACGCCAGCGGCCGAAATCAAGGCCAGCGAAGCCAGCCTGCGGCTGCTGGGCAAGGCGGGCGGCGGCCGATTGAATAGCGGCTATTGGTTCAAAGAGGCCGCCCCCGACGGCGGCACACGCATCATCAATATCGCCCAGTTGAAATCCAGCGGCGCAGTGGGCGAAATCACCCTGTATGAATTCAATCAGGGGCAGGAACTGGCCTCGCTTTCCCAGGCCAAGAGCGGCCACTTTACTTCAGGCAGCCTGGTGCTCGAAGAGGTCACCGAAACCGCCATCGCCGCCCAGTCCGTATCGGCGCTGGCCGATGCGGCCAAACCCGAAGCGCCGCTCACTGATATCAGCACACAGCCCACGCGCACCCTGGCAACCACCTTGACGCCCGAGCGTCTGATCGCCCGCATCCTGACGCCGGAACGCATGTCCATGCTGGACCTGGTCGACTATATCGATTACCTGCGGAACAACCAGCTGCAAACAGAAAGGCAGGTCGTTGCGCTCTGGCGCAAAATGGCTTACCCCTTCACCTTGCTGGTGATGATCACCATTGCCGCGCCGATAGGCTTCATGCAAACCCGACGGGGCGGGGTAGGCAGCAAGGTCTTCATCGGGATCCTTTTGGGGGTGGGGTTCTTCATGCTGAACCAGCTTGCGCTGAACGTCGGGATGCTTAGCAAATGGGCGCCCTGGGTGACGGCGCTCGTGCCCAACCTGGGCGCGCTTGGCCTGGCGCTTGGGGCCTTGATCCTTATGGAGAACCAGCACAACGTGCGGCGTTTCAATAAGACCCGCTGGCCATGGAGCAGATCGGCAGCATGACGAGCACGCAGCACATATGGATGATAGGCGACGTGCAGGGCTGTTGCCGCCCCTTGCATGCGCTGCTGGAGCATCCGGATATCGCCGGCGATACGGATGCCTGCTTCTGGTTCGCCGGCGACCTGGTCAATCGCGGGCCTGACTCCCTGGGCGCGCTGCGAACGGTCATTGCGCTGGGCGAGCGCGCCGTCTCGGTGCTCGGCAATCACGATCTTCATTTACTGGCCGTCGCGGCGGGTGTGAAGAAAGCGGGTAAATCGGACACCATCGCCGCCATACTCGACGCCCCGGATGCACAGGAACTGATCGACTGGATCAGGCACTGCCCGCTGGCGCATTACGATCAGAATCATTTGCTGGTCCATGCCGGTGTCCTGCCGGAATGGACCATAAAGAAAACACTGAAGCTGGCGGCTGAAGTGGAAGAGGCCTTGCGCGGCCCCGACTGGAAGACCATGCTGCACAGCATGTATGGCAATGAGCCCGCTTATTGGAAAGACGATTTGCGCGGCGGCAAACGCCTGCGCGTCATCATCAATGCGCTGACGCGCATGCGCATGTGCGATCGCCGGGGCCATATGGAATTCGCGCACAAGGGGGCGCCGCAGCATGACGACGCATTGATGCCATGGTTCGACATCCCGGGGCGCGCAATAGACCAAGCCACCGTCGTGTTCGGGCATTGGTCCACCTTGGGAATGATGATACGCCCCGATGCCATCTGCCTGGATACCGGCTGCGTCTGGGGGCGGCAGCTGACCGCGCTGCGCCTGCACGATCACAGCCTGGTACAGATTCCCTGCGCCCAGTACCAGGTCCCCCACGGTTGATGCGCGCGCTGTGCGCTTGCGGGGACTGCGTCGCCTGTCCGAGCAGTTCCGGGCAGCGTCAGCCCTTGTGTCCCCGGAGCCGCTCGACAACAGCGTGGCGTATCGCATGATGGGCATGGGACGCAACCTTGCTGCGGCCTTCTTCAGTGCAGCGCTGGCTGTGCATGATGGGCAGGAACACCAGCTCTACTGTGACCCCGGTGGTTCCCAGCAAGCACCATAGGTTTTGCACCAGGTTCTGCTCGCCGACGAAGGCAACATAATCGCTGCGCCGGCCTTTATGGAAAAACCGTAAGGCCACCGGCTGGATATCCACCTGGGCGCTGATGGCCGCTTCGAACAAACTGGAATGGAAGGGCGCAACGTCGTAACCCGGTGAAGTCGTGCCTTCAGGGAACAGGCCCACCGCTTCGCCGTGATTGAACCGGGCCTTCATTTGATGCCCGACCTTCCTGATGGCATGCCGATGGCCGCGCTCGATGAAAACGGTACCCGCTCCGGCGACCAGCCAGCCTATGATGGGCCAGGCGCGTATGTCGCTTTTGGCAATGAAAGCGGTCGGGCGCACGCTGTTGAGCACAAAAATATCCACCCAGGACACATGGTTGGCCACCCACAGAATGGCGCCGGTCATGCGCGGCTCGCCCCGTATGCGCAGGCGCACCCCGCACACCCGCATCAGCCCGCGCGACCAGTGGCGGTTCATGGCGGCCCGCACACGCGGGCCCGCCCAGGGAAAAATCAACGTGACTGACAGCAGTCCACCGATAATGAACAAGACGACGATCACTGCGCGCAGTGTAAAACGCAATAAACTCAAGCTGGATCCCCAGGTGGTAGTGGCGGGTGCGCCTTTGCGGCGCGCCGATCATACCCCAGGCTGCTCGAGTGCATCGAAATAACGCTGCAGAATCACGGCGGCGGCCACGGCGTCATCCGCCCCATGCGTGCCCAGCATGCGCTGGGCCTCCATGCTCGAGCCGCGCTCATCGACCAGCACCACATCCACCCCATAGCGGCCGCGCAATTGGTTGGCGAACCGCCGGCAGCGCAAGCTGGCGTATTGCTCCTGGCCATCCGTGGCCAGCGGCAGCCCCACCACGACGACATCCGGCCGCCACTCTGCCAATAATGCGCTGATTGCGGCAAATCGTTGTTCGCGTGTCACGGGGAACAGGATGTCCAACGGCCTGGCTTGCCGAGTCAGGGTGTTGCCGATCGCAACGCCTATTTTTTTTGTGCCGTAATCAAATGCCAGCAGCGTCTGTTCAGGCATGGCCCGCTTCGCCCGTCAGCATGGACGAATCGATGCCCAACTGGGCCAGCGCGACGTTATAGCGCTCGTCGAAAGGTGTAGTGAAAAGAATGTCGTTGGTCGAAGCAACATTCAGCCAGGCATTCTGGGCCATCTCGCTTTCCAGCTGGCCGGCGCCCCAGCCGGCATAGCCCAGCGTGATCAACAACTGGGCCGGCCCCTTGCCCTGCGCGACATCCTGCAAGACGTCGCGCGAAGTAGTCAGTGCGATGTCGCCCAACTGGATGCTGGAATTGTAGCCACCCACCGGGGCATGCAGCACAAATCCGCGGTCGGTCTGCACCGGCCCGCCGAAAAATACCGGCGCATCCTGCACCGGGCCGATTTCAAGCGACAAATCTAGGTCTATGCGCTTGAGCAGGTCGCCCACCGTAATATCCGTAGGACGGTTGATGACCAGCCCCAGTGCGCCATGTTCGGTATGTTCGCAAACATAGATGACCGTGTTGGCAAGATTGCCGGCGACTTTGCCCGGCATGGCCAGCAAAAGCTGTTGGGACAAGTCGACGCTCGTTTCCGGACCGGGCCGCTTGGCGGTGGTGTTCATGACTTGCCCTCCTGAAATCTACGTGGTGCTACAGACATCGATAGGCTTAAACCTCGATTAATTCAAAATCTTCCTTGCGGGCGCCGCATTCAGGGCAGACCCAGTTTGGCGGCACGTCTTCCCAACGTGTGCCGGGAGCGATGCCCTCTTCCGGCAACCCCGCCTCCTCATCATAAATCCAACCGCAAATTAAACACATCCATGTACGCATGTTTTTTATTACTCACTGAAAATTACAAGCCCGAAACGCGCTGGGTTTCGAACCCTTCTATTAGAATGGGGTCAATGTTACTAAACCCAATAGTGATACCCTGGATATTACTCAAAAGATATCGCAACCTCTGTCAACGGCGACGCTGTGCAAGCAACAACCCCACCCTTACTTCTTATTTTCGGCCCTTTCGACCCCAGCGGAGCAAGTAGCCTGCCTGCTGACGCGGTTACCTGCGCGGCGTTGGGCTGCCATGCCCTGAGCGTGCTCACCGCCATACTGGTCCAGGATACGGTCAGCACCGAAGAAGTCCACCCCATCGCGCCCGAACATATCGACGACCAGGCCCGCTGCCTGCTCGAAGACATGACGGTGCAAGCCATCAAGGTAGGCCCGCTTTATACAACGGAATCGGTTAGCGTGCTGGCGCAGGTCGCGGCTGACTACAGCCAGGTTCCCCTGGTGCTGCATCTGCAGCGCCTGCCGGATGATGCCTTGCTGGAAGATGTCGACGCCGAAGACGTCCTGCTCGCAACGCTGGAATTGCTGCTGCCCCAGACCGATATCGTCGTGGTCGACCACAACCTGCTGTTGCAGTGGCAATCCCAAGGGGTGTTTTCTGCATCCGCGGCGTCCACGCCCGCCCAGGCGCTGCTCGACTACGGCGCGAAATGGGTGCTCAGCACGGGCGCCCCATTGCGCCCGGGCCAGGGCAGCCACTTGCTGCAGGGGCAGCGCAATGTAACCAGCAGCTGGCATTGGCAGGCTCCGACGGCCCGCCTCGCGGACGCCGACGGCCCGCTGGCTTGCGCCATCGCCGTGCAGCTTGCACAAGGCCTGGATGTCGTTCCTGCCGTAGAGGCGGCGGTATCCATGGCCGGCCCGCTGGCAGCACGTTCTTTTCAACCAGGCATGGGGCAGCGCCTGATCAACCGGTCCACACAGCCATGAATTCGAGCTTACGATTCCCGCGCGGCCTGTACGGTGTGACACCTGAATGGGACGACACCGACAAGCTTCTGGAAGCCATCCGCGCCGCTGCGGCGGGCGGCATGAAAGCGCTGCAGTGGCGCCGCAAGACCGCGCCGCCGGAGGCAGGCATGGCACAGGCGCGGCGTGTCGCCGAGGCGTGCAAATCGCTCGGCGTGCTGTGCATCATCAATGACGACTGGCGCCTGGCGGCGCTGCTGGATGCCGACGGAGCGCACCTGGGGCGTGAAGACGGGGAACTGGCGCAAGCGCGCCTGGCGCTGGGCCCCGACAAAATCCTCGGCTGCTCCTGCTATAACGACCCGTCGCTGGCCGTCCTGGCTCTGCAAGCCGATGTCGATTACATCGCCTTCGGCGCCATGTACCCTTCGACGATCAAGCCCGACGCCGTACGCGCCACCTTGGAACACATCGAAGAAGCCCGCATGCTGGTCGAAAGCAGTGCCCGTCGGCCGCGTGCCGCGGTGGTCGCCATAGGCGGCATTACGGCCGACAACGCCGGCCCCGTGGTGCATGCCGGCGCCGATAGCATCGCCTTGATCAGCGGCCTGTTCGAAAGCGCCGACATCCAGGCCACCGCGCAGCGCTGCACCGCCCTATTCGGCTGACTTGCCTGGCTGGCGCGGCGCCGCAAGCCGCCCGAGGTCGGACTTGTTATGCTATGCCATCATCCAACTATTTCGCATAGAGTGCAGAATCATGTCTCGCAATACAGAACTGTTCAATCGCGCCTGCCAAACCATACCGGGTGGCGTGAATTCTCCCGTCAGGGCCTTCCGCTCGGTGGGCGGGGCGCCGCGCTTCATCAAGCGCGCCCAGGGGCCTTATGTCTGGGATGCGGACGGCACACGCTACACCGACTATGTTGGATCCTGGGGGCCCGCCATACTGGGTCACGCCCACCCCGAGGTCATCCGCGCCGTTCAGGAAGCGGCGGTGGACGGCCTGTCCTTCGGCGCCCCCACTGAAGGCGAGATCGAAATCGCCGAAGCCATCGTCGCGCGCATGCCCTCGATCGAGAAAGTCCGCCTGGTCAGCTCCGGCACCGAAGCCACCATGACTGCCATCCGCCTGGCACGCGGGGTAACCGGGCGCTCGAAGATCATCAAGTTCGAAGGCTGCTACCACGGCCACGCCGACAGCCTGCTGGTCAAGGCCGGGTCGGGCCTGCTGACTTTCGGCAACCCCACTTCCGCGGGCGTTCCCGCTGAATTCATCCAGCACACCCTGGTGCTGGACTTCAATAAGCTGGACGCGGTCGAGGCCGCCTTCAAGCAATATGGCGCAGAGATCGCCTGTGTCATCGTCGAGCCCATCGCCGGCAACATGAACCTTATCAAGCCGGCACCGGGCTTTCTTGAAGGCTTGCGTTCCCTGTGCACCCAATACGGCGCACTGCTGATTTTCGATGAAGTGATGACGGGCTTTCGCGTGGGGCCGCAAGGCGTGCAAGGCCTGACCGGCATCACGCCGGACTTGACGACGCTGGCCAAGGTCATAGGCGGCGGCATGCCGGTAGGCGCATTCGGCGGCCGCGCCGACATCATGGAGCACATCGCCCCGCTGGGCAACGTCTACCAGGCCGGTACGCTTTCGGGCAACCC
>JAEWEH010000235.1 GCA_023389535.1 Pseudomonadota bacterium | reverse complement strand
GTGCAGCTGGCCATGCGTATGGTCGGTTCGGTGGGCATGCTGGACCAGCATCGCATGCGCACCGGCAAGCTCACAGCCGACGACTGGCCCAAGCTGACCCACGCCGTGCAGCAAGTCCAGGAAGCGCAGATCTACATTGACGAGACCCCGGCGCTCAGTTCCATGGAACTGCGCGCGCGCGCACGCCGCCTTGCACGCCAGTGCGGTCAACTGGGTCTGATCATCATCGACTATATGCAGCTGATGTCGGCCAACTCTGCGGGCGAAAACCGGGCGACCGAAATTTCTGAAATCAGCCGCTCGCTGAAAGGCCTGGCCAAAGAACTGAACTGCCCGCTGATCGCCCTGTCGCAGCTCAATCGCAGCCTGGAGCAACGGCCCAACAAGCGCCCCGTCATGAGCGACCTGCGCGAATCGGGCGCTATCGAGCAGGACGCCGACCTGATCCTGTTCATTTATCGCGACGAGGTGTATAACCCCGATTCCCCCGATAAGGGTACGGCGGAAATCATCATCGGCAAGCAGCGTAACGGCCCGATAGGCAGCGTGCGCCTGACCTTCCAGGGCGCCAGCACCCGCTTCCTGAACTTCACCTCCAGCATGTAAGGCCGGCACGGCCGGGAAGGGCCCGGCCTACCAGGATGCGCATGAATCCGACACCGGCTTGCGTTGATCCGCAAACCAGTCCATCAGCGCATCCACGAATGCCCGGGTACGGGCCGATATATTCCGGCCGGCAGGAAATACCGCCACGACATTGGCCGGCGGCAACGACCAGTCCGGCAGCACTTGCCGCAAGCGTCCTGAACGCAGATACCGCGCCGCATCCCATTCGGACCGCAGCAGTATGCCGTGGCCATCCAGCGCCCATTCAATCGCCGATTCGCCGTCGTTGCTGCTAAGCCGCCCCTGTACCTTGACCGTTTGTGTCTTGCCGCCTTGGGACAAATGCCACGTGCCGTAGGTTTCGTCGCTCTCTCGAATAATGATGCATTGGTGTGATTGCAAGTCGGCCGGATGAAGCGGCAGGCCAGCCTGCTGAATATATTTCGGCGAGGCGCACAGGATCCGGCGGTTGTGCGCGATGGTTCGGGCCGCCAGCCGGGAATCGGGGGCGTCGCCGAAGCGGATCAGCACATCGAAACCCGCATCCAGCAAGTTGACGGATTGATGGCTCAGATGCAGTTGAATATTGATCTCGGGATATTGCTGGGCGAAGCGCGATATGGCCGGAACCAGATGCCGTCTGCCAAAGCCCAGTGTCGCATGCACACGTATCTGGCCGCGCGGTGTTGCTCGGCCCCCGGCGACGCTCTGCTCGAGCATGTTCAGGTCTTCCAGCAGTTGGCTGCCCTGGGCAAGATACGCTTCGCCTTCCTCGGTCAGGCCGATGCGGCGCGTGCTGCGGTTCATCAGCCGCACCCCCAGGCGTTTTTCCAATGCGGCCAGTCGCTTGCTTACAGTGGGCGGCGTTATGCCGAACTCCTGTGCGGCCCGCGCCAAAGTCGGGTGTTTGGTCAGCGTGACGAAGAAACTGAGGTCGGAAATCGGGTCCACGTGGTCAGCCTGGCCGCAAGAGCGTAGAAAGAGATCAGTGATTGTGTCGCTGCAGGCATGAATAGATTGGGATATTCGAAATTATCGGCAGCGCAAGACATATTAGCATTCGCCATACCGTGCCGGATGTCGTCGAGCCCTAGGTGGCAGCGTGGCGATCGGACAAGGGAAAACTTTTTGATCAGGTGGAAAAAATGGCAGCCCGGACCTTGTACCGCAAGCTTGTTGAATCGCATACCGTCGCCCGCCTGGACACGGACAATGTCCTGCTGTTCGCGGATCTGCATTTGATGAATGAATACACCAGCCCGCAGGCATTTGCCGGCTTGCATGAACAAGGGCGTGGCGTCGCCATACCGGGACAGAACGTGGCCGTGGTCAGCCATATCATTCCGACTCATCCCGACAGAGTGCGTGTGATCGCCGACCTCGCCTCGGCGTTGCAGGCCAGCAATCTGAAGCGCAATTGTGAACGGCATGGCATTCCGTTCTTCGATACCAACGATGCGCTACAGGGCATCGAGCACGTGGTCGCACCGGAGCATGGAATAGTCCGGCCCGGCATGGTGGTGATGTGTGGAGACAGCCACACGACTACCTATGGCGCGCTGGGAGCACTCGGTTTTGGCATCGGCACATCCGAGGTCGAACATGTGCTGGCCACGCAGACATTGGTCTATCGCCTGGCAGGCGACATGAAGATTCGAGTCGATGGTGAATTGCCGCGCGGCACGACATCCAAGGACCTGATCCTGATGATCATCAGCCGCATAGGCGCCCAGGGGGCGCGCGGCTATGTGGTCGAATTCTGCGGGGCGGCGATCAGCGCCTTGTCCGTGGAGGCGCGCTTTACCCTGTGCAATATGGCCGTCGAAGCGGGGGCACGCGGCGCCTTGATTGCGCCCGACGCCCTATCCATCGACTATGTCCTGGCACGCTCGCCCGACATTTCCGGCGCGCTGCGGCAGCAGGCGCTGGACCATTGGGCGTCACTGCACAGTGACGAGGGGGCGTCGTTCGACGTCGAGTACCGCTTCGATGCGGCCGAGGTCGCCCCCTATGTGACCTGGGGCACCAGCCCCGACCAGGCGATACCGGTCAATGGCACCATACCCGCAGCTTGCAATGAGGCGGGTGAGCCCGATGCATCGGCCCAGCAAGCGCTGAACTACACCGGCTTGGCGCGCGGCGATTCGCTGGAAGGCCTGCCCGTGCAACATGTGTTCATCGGTTCATGCACGAATGGCAGGATCGAAGATTTGCGCGCCGTGGCCGATGTCGTGCAAGGCCGTAAAGTCGCCCAGGGCGTACGCGCCATGGTAGTGCCCGGGTCGGGCGCGGTACGGGCCCAGGCCGAGGCCGAGGGCATTGCCAAGCTGCTCGTCGAGGCGGGTTTCGAGTGGCGCAAGCCGGGCTGTTCCATGTGCCTGGCCATGAACGACGACGTGCTCGAATCCGGGCAGCGCTGCGCGTCCACCACCAATCGGAACTTCGAAGGCAGGCAAGGGCGCGGGGCGATCACGCATCTGATGAGCCCGGCCATGGCGGCAGCCGCGGCGCTGGCAGGCGCCATCACAGACGTGCGCAAGGGCCTGCGCCATACATCACAGGAAGCGCAATCATGAGCGAACACCATTGCATCGAGGGCCTGGCGGCCGTCATTCCGATCGCCAATCTGGACACCGACCAGATCATGCCGAAGCAGTTCCTGCGCGGCATCGACAAAAGCGGCCTGGATAAGGGCGTGCTGCATGACATGCGTTTCGACGCCGACGGTGGCCCGCGCAACGACTTTGTCTTGAACCGGCCCGAGTACGCGGAAACCTCGATACTGATTGCCGGCCCGAATTTCGGCTGCGGATCGAGCCGCGAACACGCGGTCTGGGGCTTACAGCAATTCGGCATCCGCGCCATCATTGCATCCAGCTTTGGTGAGATCTTCTATTCCAACGCCATGAACAACCGCTTGCTGCTCGTGATGCTGGCAGAGGCCGAGATACAGGCCTTGATGGCTCAGGCGGCCCGTCCTGAAGGAGGCCGCATCGCCATAGACCTGCAAGCCATGTGCGTGCGTAGCGAGGGGCGTGTGGCGACGTTCACTCTTTCAACCCGGCATCGCGACATGTTCATGAAGGGGCAGGACATGATAGGCGCATCGCTTGCGCTGAAGGCCCAGATCGACGCGTTCGCGGCCGAACACTGGTCCAGCCATCCATGGTTGAAAGATGTCGCCCTGAGCCGGCGCGGCCGAACCTATCGTTCCAAATCCTGTTCCGGCATCGTGCCGCCCGTTGCAGGCGCTTCGGTCATGGACAAGGCCAGGTCATAAGCCGCACGCAGCGAACTGGGGTCGGCAATGCCCTGTCCGGCGATATCGAACGCCGTGCCATGGTCAACGCTGGTGCGCACGAAAGGCAGGCCAACCGTGACGTTCACCCCTTCGTCCACGCCCAGGTACTTGACGGGTATCAGCCCCTGGTCATGGTATTGCGCCACCACGATGTCGAATTCGCCCTTGCGGGCGCGCATGAAGATGGTGTCGCCCGGCCATGGGCCGCTGGCATCGATGCCTTCGCTGCGGGCCTGTTCGATGGCCGGCGCGATGAACGCGATTTCTTCGCTGCCGAAGCGTCCTTCCTCGCCCGCGTGGGGGTTCAGGCCGGCAACGGCCACGCGCGGCTGCGCGATACCGGCCTGCAGACAGGCGCGCTGCGCGAGACGGATGGTTTCCAGTTCGAGTTCCCGGGACAGCACGCCGCTGACCTGCGCCAGGGGGATATGGATGGTCGCCAGGATGACCCGCAGTTCCGGGTTGGCCAGCATCATGGCATAGCTTG
>JAEWEH010000136.1 GCA_023389535.1 Pseudomonadota bacterium | reverse complement strand
GGACCTGGCCGAGCGGCTACTGAGCCTGACGGGTCGCCGCGCACCGCCCAGTACGGTGCACGCCGTCAACGGCGTCGATCTGGATATCAGGCGCGGCGAAGTGCTGGGGCTGGTGGGCGAATCAGGTTGCGGAAAGTCCACGCTGGGCCGCATGGTTGCGGGGCTTATCAAGCCGAGCCGGGGGCAAGTGCTGTTCAACGGGCAGGATACGGCGGCTTTGCGCGGCACGCAGCTGCGCGACTATACCCTGGGCGTGCAAATGATCTTTCAAGACCCCCAGGCATCGCTGAATCCCAAACAGAAAGTGCAGCAAATCCTTGGCGAGGCGCTGCACGTCCATAAGCTGGCACAGCGCAGCCAGATTCCGGCCCGCGTCGATCACGCGTTGCGTGAAGTCGGGCTGGATCCAGAATACAGCAAGCGGCTGCCGCACCAGATTTCAGGCGGACAGCGCCAGCGCATCGGCATCGCCCGGGCGCTCATGGTGCAGCCCAATTTCCTCGTCTGCGACGAACCCGTGGCCGCGCTGGACGTATCCATCCAGGCTCAGGTGATCAACCTGTTCATGGACTTGCGCGACCGGCATGGGTTTACCTATTTGTTCATCAGCCACGACCTGGGCGTGGTGCGTCATATTTCGGACAGGGTAGCGATCATGTACCTGGGCAAAGTCGTCGAAATCGCGCCGACACGCCAGGTCTACGAGCAAGCCGCGCACCCGTATACGCAAGCCTTGCTGGCGGAAATGCCCGATGTGAAGCGCCGCCGGCGAGCTTTCATTCCCATCAAGGGCGAGATCCCTTCGCCCCTGGCGCCGCCGCCGGGCTGCACCTTCCACCCGCGCTGCCCGCACGCCATGGATATCTGCCGCCGCCAAGCGCCGGTACTGCGCGAAATCGCACCCGGGCACGAGGCGGCCTGCCATCTTCACCAACATTAATTTCGTTACCCAATACAGGCCATGAACCTATCCGCAAGCACCCCGCAGCAAGCTTCCGCCGACACCCCCCAAGACTTCAGCGAACAGTTGCTGCCGATGATCGAGCGCTGGGTGCGCTTTGAATCGCCATCGCACAACGAAGAGACATTGCATGGCATGGCGCGGCTGATTGTGGAAGACGCACTGCAACTGGGCCTGCATGCGCAATTGCAGCCGCTGTCCACGGAAGGGGCGCCCCTGGTGCATATCCATAACCGTCATGATGGCGATAGCCGTCCGGGCATATTGGTGCTGGGCCATTACGATACCGTCCACCCCGTCGGCACGCTGCAGAAGAATCCATGGCGCATCGAAGGCGACAAAGTTTATGGCCCGGGCACTTACGATATGAAGGCGGGCATCTGCCTGGCGCTATCCGGCCTCGCGCAAGCCCAGGCGCAGGGCGGCACGGCATTGCCCGTGGATCTGGTGATCCTGCCGGATGAAGAAACCGGCAGCCATCGTTCGCGTCAGCACATCGAAGACTTCGCGCGCCGTTCACGCTATGCGCTGGTATGCGAACCGGCGCGGGCCGAAGGGGGGCGCTGCGTGAGCGCCCGTAAAGGCACCGGATTCATTACCATCAAGGCGCACGGCCGGCCGTCGCACGCCGGCATGCAACATCACAAAGGCCGCAACGCCATCGAAGAAATCGCGCACCAGACGCTGGCCTTGCAAGCCATGACGGATTATGCGCGCGGCATTACGGTCAGTGTGGGGTTGGTGCAGGGCGGTACCACGGTCAACGTAGTGCCCGAGCACAGCCAGTTGCGCGCGGATTTCCGCCTGCCCGATCCAGCGGCCGCCGACGAACTGCGGGCCAAGGTCAGCGCCTTGCAGCCACGCGTGCCCGACGTGAAACTCGACGTGGACTTCCAGCTGAACCGGCCACCCATGCCGCGCACGGAAGCGACGGTGGAATTGCTGCGTCGCTGCCAGGCGTTCGCCTCCAGTGCCGGCCTGGCCCTGGACGAGGCGCCCATGACAGGCGGCGCGAGCGACGCCAACTTCACCGCCGCGCTCGGCCTGCCCACGCTGGATGGCCTAGGCGCAGACGGCGACGGTGCGCACACCCTTCACGAACACGTTCTGCTATCTACGCTGGAGCCACGCCGGCAGTTCTGGCGGGCAACGCTGCAGGGCTTGGAGTAAGGTGTCTGGCGGCTAGCGGCTGGATCGCAGGGTGGGCTATGCCGTCAGCGTATCCGTTAGCTTAATTCCGGTTCCTGCTTGCGCACTTTATAGCCTGTAAGCGTGTGGATTTAAGTTATTAAACCGGCGCAGCCGGTGGGTAGGGGCCGGGCTCCTGTCGCGGCGCCCCTACGGGGTTCCCTTGCAGGCGTTTTGCGGCGGGGTCGGGCGTGTCACCGCGGTTGCTTCGGTTCTAAACCGGCGTAGCCGGTGGGCAGGGGCCGGGCTCCTGTCGCTACGCCCCTACGGGGTTCCCTTGCAGGCACTTTGCGTCGGGGTCGGGCGCCAACTCGCAGGAAATTAGCCGCCTGTGGGCTAATTTCCCGCTCAAACAGGAGCGCCCTCTTACGCCCCCGCCGCAAAGCACCTGCCGCGGCTTGCTCAACGTCGCCCAACCCCCGCCCACCGGCTACGCCTTGGCAGTAGAGTGGGCGTTGCATGAAATCATCCGTGGAAATCGAAAGGGTGGGATATGCGTAACGCGACTAGAAAGCGAGGCTTGCGTCACACCAATCAGCATCCGATCGCCAAGATCGTGCCCAGCAAACAGACACAGCAATCATCCCGAATGTCCCGGCCCGCGCGGCAGGCGCGCGAGGCGGGACGGCGCAAGACCTGTTCCAGCGCCAGCAAACATCACAGAAAAAGGCCAAGCACCCAACCCGCCGCAGCAACGCTACGAACATAAAACACCGCAGCGGGACGGGTGGCGGGGCCGGGCCGCGGCGACTTTCGGGGCCGAGCGAGCCGATCGTGAAGGAAGGCCGAACGGCCGGACGAACTAGGCGATGCGGTGTTCGGCGCGCAGGGCGCCGGACCGGTCACGAGGAGCAAGGC
>JAEWEH010000129.1 GCA_023389535.1 Pseudomonadota bacterium | reverse complement strand
TCCGGCGCCGTCTTCGAGCGTTCCGCGGTGGTTACTGCCAATGCGCGCAGCTTGCCCGCTTCCACGTGCGGCCATGCCGACGGCATGTTGTCGAACATGTATTGGACTTGCCCGCCTATCAGGTCCGTCATCGCGGGGGAACTGCCCTTATAAGGAATATGGGTGACGTCGATTTGGGCTTCCTGCTTGAACAGTTCGCCCGCCATATGAATGGAAGTGCCGCTGCCCGAGGAAGCGAAATTCAGTTTGCCGGGATTCGCCTTGGCGTAATCGACCAGTTCCTTCACGCTTTTGACTGGAACCTGCGGATTGACGACCAGCACGTTGGGCACCCGCACCGCCAGCGCGACGGGCGTGAAGTCCTTGACCAAGTCGAAATTCAGATTCTTATACAAGGTCTGGTTGATGGCGCTGGTGACTGCCACCATGTACAGGGTATAGCCATCGGGCGCCGCACGCGAAACCATTTCCGTGGCGATATTGCTGCCGGCCCCCGGACGGTTTTCGACCACTACGGGCTGGCCCAATGCATCGCCTATTTCTTTGCCGACAATGCGCGCCACCACATCGGTGGTGCCGCCGGCTGAAAAGCCCACGACCAGGCGTATGGCATGGTCGGGATACGCTGCCGACGCATGGCTGGCAAATCCCAGCGTACCCGCCAGCAACAATGCCGCCGCCACAGGCTTGCATCCAATGAACTGCTTGAATTTAATCGCCACAATTTCCTCCTTATATGTCCATAACGCGGACAGTCCTATAATTGAACCCTCATTTTCAACCATATCCACTTTTTCTTGAACAGTGGTGTACGCCCAGTGGACATTTCAGCAGACGATCAACTGGCTGCCGGCCCGCGCACCCTCAGGCGCGGGCTGCACGTTCTACGCGCTTTGCAGGACTATCCGGAAACCGGCCTGACGGTAACCAGCCTGGCCCGGCACACAGGATTGCAACGGCCGACCATTTACCGATTACTGGCGGCGCTGACTGAAGCAGGCTTCGTGCGCAGTGTCAGCGGCAGCAAGCGCTTCGTCTCGACGCAGCCCTCCCCGTCCGCAACTGTGGCACAGGATACGCGCATCGAACTGGCCCTGCCGGTCATGCAACGGCTCGCGGAAGCGACTGGCGATGCGGTCTTTCTGGTGGTTCGCGAGGGCTACGAATCGCTTAGCTTATGGCGTGAAATCGGGCCTTATCCAGTGCAGATCCTGGCCACTTTCGCGGGTAAGCGGCAGCCCTTGGGCGTGGGTTCCGGCGGCATGGCCTTGCTGGCCAAGCTCGATGACGAGACAGTGGACGATATTGTCACCCACAACAGTAATCAACTGGAACAATATGGGGGCATGACCTCGCGCGAGATGCGCCAGCTGGTGCAGAACACGCGCACGCGCGGTTACTCGGTCGTTGGCAATTATGCCGTGCGCGGCGCGCTGGGCGTCGGCTGCGCCCTGTGTGACGCCAAAAACCAACCCCGGCTGGCCATCAGCGTGACCGCCATCACCGAGCGCATGCCGGCTACGCGCCAGCGAGAGATCGCCCGATTGATACAGCAGGGTTTGAATACCATCGCGGATAAGGTTTAGTGCGGCGCCGCGATGGCTGGACGTGCGATGGCGGGCAAGGGGGCCTGCCCCTGCCCGCCACATGAAAAACAATCAGGCTATCGTCAGACTGTCCGACAGGCTGGCCGTTTCATCCAAAGGATAGATCGGGCGTGTCAGGTTCTTGAAGGGGAACAGGGAATAGTCCGAGCTGCACACCCCAGGTCCCGCTACCAGCACGACGTGCTTGGCCAGCGGCCCGAAGCCCGCCCTGAAGTGCTGCCGTGACTTGATCAGCACATATTTCTTCTTGGCCGGGTCCACCCCCGCATGGGTGAACAAGCCGATGTCGTAGGGTTCTTGCGGCCGTTCGGATACGAAGATCTGGATGCCGGCGCTCTCGAACACCACGGTACGGCCCAGGCTCAGCTTCATGCCGGTGAACATGGGGCCGGTGATCGTGTAAGTGCCGTCGGTGATCTTGGCAACCCTGCCCGTCACGGACAAGGGCCGGCCTTGCATCTGCAATTCGGGCATGTCGGTCTTGCCGCCGATGTCGACCGTCAGCTCGGCACCTTCGCCCGCGCGGATCATGATATCCACAGCCTCGGGATCCCAGAACGGGCCGGCCACGACGTCCGTCAAACCCTGGCGCATGACCTCTTCGAGCACATCCATCACATCGGTCGGGCCGCCCGCGCCACAGTTGTCGCCATGGTCCACCAGAACGATGGGGCCCTCGGCCAGCTGCTTGGCTTTGGCGATGGATTCCTGCATGGGCTCCAGCGGGAAGATGAAGTCCTCGCGCCGGTTCCAGGCCAATTCGCTGAGCTCATCAAGCAGACGCACGCCGTCTTCACGGTTTTTCCTGTCGACCACCAGCACCACAGACAAGCCTACATGGGCAATGTCCGCCAACGGAAAGCCGCCGAACACCGAAGCATTCAATACGCGGCCTTCGGCTTCGGCCGCCATGGCTTTATCCATGATGTCTTTCATGGGCTGCTGCAAGGGCGTCTGGCGCAACATATGGGTCAGCATGGGCAGGCGGCGCCATAAGATGACCGGGTCGGCCCCCTGCTTCAGCATCGCCTCCAGGGTCCTGCCGCCCCGCTCGCCGGTCTCATAGACGTCCACGTGCGGATAGGTGCAATAACCTGTGATCACCGTGGCGTT
>JAEWEH010000111.1 GCA_023389535.1 Pseudomonadota bacterium | reverse complement strand
AGCGCGAAGACCTGCAGGCTGGCGATGTGCTGGAAGGGCCGGCCATCGTGTCGGAATCGAGCCAGACGATCGTGGTGGAGCCCGAGTGGCAGGCGCAGTTGTCACGGCAAGGGCATTGGGTATTACGGCGACAGCGTCCACTGGCAACACAGAAGGACGTCGGATCGGATGTCAACCCCATTATGCTCGAAGTGTTCAATAAGCTGTTCATGTCCATTGCCGAGCAGATGGGCGTACGGCTGCAAAATACCGCCTATTCGGTCAATATCAAGGAAAGGCTGGATTTTTCCTGTGCGATCTTCGACGCCCAGGGAAACCTGATCGCCAATGCACCGCATATGCCGGTCCATCTTGGTTCCATGAGCGAGTCCATCAAGACCATCATGCGCGAGAACGCTGGACGCATGCAGCCGGGCGATGCCTATGTGGTGAACGACCCCTATCATGGCGGCACCCATTTGCCGGACGTGACCGTCATCACACCGGTGTTCGATGCGGCCGGAGTCCAGTTATTGTTCTTTGTCGGTTCGCGTGGGCACCACGCCGACATCGGCGGCCTGACTCCCGGCTCCATGCCGCCTGATTCGCGTCGCGTGGAAGACGAAGGCGTGCTGTTCACCAATTTCCAGCTGGTCAGGGACGGCGTGTTCCGTGAAGAGGAGGCCAGAAAGATTCTGGCATCGGGCGCCTGGCCGGCCCGTAACCCCAATCAGAACCTTGCCGACCTGCGCGCGCAGATTGCGGCCAACGAGAAAGGCCTGCGCGGGTTGCTGGATATGTGCGATCAGTTCGGGCTGGATGTGGTGCAAGCCTATATGCGGCACGTGCAAGACAATGCCGAAGAAGCGGTGCGCAAAGTGATTACACGCTTGCGCGATGGGCAGTGCGAGTATCGGCTCGACAATGGCGCGATTATCCGGGTAAGCCTGCGCGTCAACCGGGACCAACGTAGCGCCACCATAGATTTCACCGGCAGTTCGCCACAGCTGGATAACAATTTCAATGCGCCTGCGTCCATTGCAGTCGCAGCCGTGCTGTATGTCTTCCGCACGCTGGTCGATGACGACATCCCCTTGAATGCCGGCTGCCTGAAGCCACTGGAGATCATCGTACCGGAAGGATCCATGCTCCGGCCGAAGCCTCCCGCCGCTGTGGTGGCAGGCAATGTGGAGACATCCATGTGCATCGTCAATGCTTTATATGGGGCGCTGGGGGTGCTGGCGGAAAGCCAGGGCAGCATGAACAACTTCACCTTCGGCAATCAGCGCTACCAGTATTACGAGACGGTGGCGGGCGGCACCGGGGCGGGGCCGGAACGCATTGGACTGCCCTTCGAAGAGGCCGGCGGTTTCGATGGCACGTCGGTAGTCCAGGCGCACATGACTAATTCACGCCTGACCGACCCGGAGGTGCTGGAGTTACGTTTTCCGGTTCGGCTCGATTCGTATGCGATACGCGCGGGGTCTGGCGGCGATGGGCGCTGGCGTGGCGGCGATGGCGGCGTGCGTCGCCTGCGCTTTCTCGAGCCGATGACAGCGGCCATCCTATCGAACAACCGTGTATTTGCACCCGCCGGCCTGGCAGGCGGTCAGCCGGGCGCGCTGGGTCGCAATTATGTGGAGCGTGCCGACGGCGGCAGGACGGAGCTGGGCCCGCAGGATAGTACGCAAATGCAGCCGGACGATGTCTTTGTCATCGAGACGCCGGGTGGCGGCGGTTATGGGCCTGCCCGCTGATGCCGCGCCGGCGCGCCGGGGCTGCGGCATAATGGCGTAGTTCCAGAAGCTGCGCACGAAGGCGGGATGGCGGTTCGGGCGCCGTGCAACTGAGGAATCGGGCGCTAGGGCGTAGACGCGGAACAGGCAATCATCAAGGACAAGCAGTGAAGAAGTATCGACATCTTTCCAAATGGGCGCTGGCGGCAGTAATGGCGCTTCCCACGCTGGCGCAGGCACAAGGCTATATTGCCAGGCTCTTGAATAAGCCCGTGCCGGGCGGTGTGGCCATAGTGTCCCTGGGCGCTTATGACGCGGCGCCACGGGCTTTTTATCAGGACAAGCCCGTGATGGTGCTGCGGGACAGCGACGGGGCGTGGATAGCGGTGGCAGGCATAGACTTGAAGATCGGCCCGGGCAGGCAAAGCTTGCGGGTACAGGCTGCCGATGGCGAACGCCAACTGGATTTTACGGTGGCTGGCAAAGTCTATAAATCCCAGCATATCAAGCTCAAGAACAAAAGCCACGTCAATCCGGATCCGGAACAGACGCGTCGGTTCGAGCGCGAATATAAAGAACAAATGACCGCGTACAGCAGCTTTCGCACTACGGGGCCCAGCAACATTGCCTTGGACAAGCCGGTCGACGGCCGCTTGTCCAGCCCCTTCGGCCTCAGGCGCTTTTTTAATGGGGAAGAACGCAATGCGCACTCGGGCCTGGACTTTGCGGTGCCCGCCGGCACGCCTGTCAAGGCGCCGGCAGATGGCGTAGTAACGATCGTTGCGGATTATTTTTTCAACGGCAAGACAGTCTTCATCGATCATGGCCAGGGGCTGGTGACCATGTACTGCCATTTATCGGAGTTCCTGGTAAGCAAGGGGCAAGAGGTCAAGCGTGGCCAGGTCATTGCGAAGGTCGGGGCGACAGGACGTGCGACCGGCCCGCATTTGCACTGGAATGTCAGCCTGAATAACACGCGCGTCGATCCGGCGATCTTCATCAACGCTTTCCAGCCTTGATGCACTGGTGATCAGTTCACATGAGAGCCGCGTTTTTTCGGGGTTTGGCCGACAGCCTGTCGATCGCCGTCGGCTATGTTCCCGTTGCCGTCTCGTTCGGATTGGCCGCGATTTACGCCGGCATGCCGCCCTTCATGGCGGTGTTGACGTCCTTGCTGGTCTATGCCGGCGCCAGCCAGTTCATACTGATCAGCCTGATCGCGGGTGGCGGCTCTGCTGCCGGCGTAGTGGGCATCGTGCTGCTGATGAACCTGCGGCACTTATTCTACGGCCCCGCGCTGCTGGCCAAATTGCAAGGGGCACGGCGCAAGCTGCCCACGATAGCGTTGGCGGCCGGCTTGACGGACGAGGTCTTTGCGGCGTCGATCAGCAAGTTGGCACGGCAGCCGGCGGAGCAGCGCGAGCCCTGGTATCTGGGCTTGCAATTGGGCGCTTACCTTTCCTGGGTGGGTGGCACGGCGCTGGGCGCCTACTTCGGGCATGATTGGATTCAGGATACTCCCATTGTGTCCCAGACTTTGGGTTTTGTGCTGCCGGCGTTGTTCTTTGCCTTGTTGCTCGAGATTCGCAAGCTCGTGCGCAGGCGGGTACTGGCTGCAGCGGCCATCGCGGCGGCGCTGGCGCTGATGGTGTTGCCATCCCATGCGGCCATCGTACTGGGCATGCTGGCCGGCGCCTTGATGGCATGGCGCACATGAAAACGTCGATATTGCTGTGGGTCATCGTGTTAAGCGGGGCGGGTACTTTGTTGATCCGGCTGTTGCCCATGCTGTGGCGCAACCGCACCGCAAGCGCCGGCGCGAACGGCCCCTTGCGCCGAGCCCTGGACGCCATTGGGCCATCTGCCATCGTGGCCCTGCTCCTGGCGTCGTTCTGGTCCATGGCGGAACCGGCACAGCCGCTCCGCAGCCTGATGCCTTTTGCGGCGGGCGTGCTGGGCGTCGCATTGGGCAAGCGCTGGCTTAAAACCATTGCCTGGGCGACTTTGGCGGGCGTGGCCGCGTATGGACTGACCCTCTGGACGCTGCAGTCCTGGGCGCCTATGGCGTGATCCCAGCGGGGGGGAACAGCCGTCAGCCCTTGAGCCGGACGATTTTCTGTACCTGAGGCACGTGCCGTATGGCGCGTATGACCTGGGCCAAGTGCTTGCGGCTGTCGACCTGCACAGTCAGGTGCAACAGGCCGGTGGCTGCGGCGTCGTCCTGCATCGTCAAGTGCATGATGTTCGAATCGGCTTCGGTGATTTCAGCCGCCAGGCGGCCCAGCACGCCGCGTTCGTTGATGACGGTGACATCCAGGCGCGTGGACAGATGGCGCGCTGTGTTGGTGTCCCACATGACCGGTATCCAGCGTTCCGGCTCGCGAGCCCGCTGGCGCTGCGCCACGGCGCATTCTTCCATATGCACGACCAGGCCGTGGCCCAGCCTGATGCCGCCAATAATGGCGTCGCCGGGCAGGGGACCGCAACAAAGGGCCAGCTGTACAGCCTGGCCCTCGTTGCCGTGTATCAGTATGGGCGCACTGGTGGTAGAGGTCAGTTCATCCACGGCGGCCGCGGTGGTGGCCAGTATGGCGTTTTCCGGCGCGAAGCGGCGCGCGACGACGGCTGCCAGACGCTTGCCCAGCCCGATATCGGCGAGAATTTCTTCGCGCGAACTGGCGCCCGACCCTTTGGCAAGCTTGTCCCATTCCGGGTCGTCGTCGGCGGGGTGGGGCAG
>JAEWEH010000106.1 GCA_023389535.1 Pseudomonadota bacterium | reverse complement strand
TTCTATGCCGGCATTCGTGCCATAACAGGCGGCATGATATTTGAACAGACGGTTCTGCAGATGCCAGCCTCCCGGCGGTTCCGCCATGGCGGCTTGCCAGTCCGGCGCAGGGCTCAAGACCCGCGCGTAGCCCTGGGCGGCCTCGAGCGTCTGCCGCCCGCCTTCATAGCCTCGGGCCGCCAGGCACGCGGCCATCAGGCCGTTGCGCGCGGCCAGGCCCGCATGCAAAGGCTTGGCCAGGGTGCCGAATTGCGCTTTAAGGCCGGCCGCCTGGGTGGCGGCGAGGCCGAGCGCGCACGCCGTTTGGTCGACGTTCAAACCCAAGAGCCGTGCACACGCTGCGGCGGCGGCCACTGTACCCACGCTCGATGTGGCATGGTATCCATGCTCGTAATGCGCATCACCCAGCCAGCGGCCTGCGCGGCAGGCTGTTTCGTAGCCTGCCGCGAATGCGCTCAACAAATTGCGGCCATCGACATGGCGGGATTCCGCCAAGGGCAGCAATGCCGAATAGACGACTGCGGTTGGGTGGCCGGTGATGGCCAGGTTCACGTCGTCATAGTCCAGCAGGTGTGATGTCGTGCCATTGAGCAGCGCGGCCGGATAAAGGCCGGTTTTACCGCGCATGCCGGCGGCGGTGGCCAAAGGGCGGCCGCCTTCCGCCTCGGCATCCTGGATCAGCGGCCGCAAGCCGGGTTCTCCGATTGCGGCCAGCGTCACGGCATACCAATCGATAATGCAGTGCAGCGCGATCCGCCTCGGGCCGGCGGGCAAATCCGCATAATCGATATTGAGCGCATAGTCGCTCAGCCAGCGCGTGGCGCCTTCCGCATTGTCCAGGTGGGCCGATGTCAAGGCTGTTCTCCTTCCATGTCATGTCGTGATGGGGGACCGTGAGGACGGTCAATTGGCCTGAATGCCTGCTTCACGTATCAGCTGTCCGTAGCCGTCCAGTTCCTTGCGTATGCGAGAGCCGAAGTCTTCGCTGGAGCTGGGGGCGGATTCCATGCCGGCCGCCGAATAGCGTTCTTTCATGTCCGGCGCGGAAACGACTTCACGGGCGTCGCGGCCGATTTTTTCCAGCACGTCGGCGGGCGTGCCGGCCGGCGCCAGCAGTCCGATCCAGGCCGACATGTCATAGTCCGGCAGACCGGCTTGCCGCATCGTCGGGATGTCGGGCAGGGCGGACGAACGGTCCAGTGTGGTGACGGCCAGGGGGCGCAGCTTGCCTGCCTTGATATGAGGCAGGGACAAGGCCACCGTATCGAACATGATGTCCACTTGTCCGCCCAGCAAGTCCATGACGGCCGGCGATGCGCCCTTGTAAGGTACATGGACCATCTCTACGCCGGCCTGCTTCTTGAACATTTCTCCGGCGAGATGAATGGAGCTGCCGGTGCCGGATGAGGCGAAGGTATATTTTCCAGGCTCCTTCTTCAGCAAAGCGATAAGCTCGGGCACGGTCTTGGCCGGAATCGACGGATTGACTTCCAGCACATTGGGCGCCCAGGTCAGCAAGGTAATCGGAGCGAAATCCTTGATCGGATCCCATTGGCGTTGCTTGACCATATTGGGCCCCATCACATGGCTGCTGCTGGTCGCCACCAGCAGGGTATACCCATCGGGCGCCGAGCGGGCGACGTAGCCGGCGCCGATGCTGCCGGTGGCCCCGGCGCGGTTTTCCACCACGACGGACTGCTTCCATTTGGCAGCCAGCCGATCGGCAAGGCTGCGCGCCACCATGTCGGTGGCTGCACCGGGAGGAAAGGGCACGACCAGCGTAACGGGTCGAGTGGGAAAATCTTGAGCCCCCGCGGCGGAGGTCAGGGCCAGAAGCATTGTTGCCAGAAGCGTGCTGGCGCGGGCGAGTGATTTGTTCATCATGCGTGTCCTTGTCTTCATATTGAATTGGATACGGGGCCGCAGCCGCCGTGCACTCCTGCGCGCAGTTGCTTAAGGCGGCTCAGGCGCGGGCCTCGGATGACGCCGTGAGGCGCGCAGCGACCTAACTTTAAACAAGCCTAGTTGACTAGTCAAGATGCTGCGCGCATGGGCGCGTTCTATGGAAAAGGCTTATAAGCTTATGGTTGACTATATAATCCGAGCGATAAGCTAAATATTGGCCGACGAAGTGAAAGCGCTGCCTAAAACCAGAACATCCAGAACCTCCACCCCTATCTACCTGAAGATCCGCAACGCAATCAGGGACGCGATCGCACAAGGCGCTTATAGCCCTGGCGACTTGCTGCCGTCGGAAACGGATTTGGCCAAACGCTACGACACGACGCGCTCTACCGTGGTCCACGCCTTGCAGCAGTTGGTATACGAAGGCCTGGTGGAGCGGCGTCGCGGTTTTGGCAGCTTCGTAGCGCGTCCCAATCTGAGCACGACGCTCGATACGCACCGGCTAGGCTATTTCGAGCAGGATGTCTTTTCCAGAGGAAAGGGGCTGGAGTTCCAGGTGATCAGCTTTGCCAAGGCGGCGGTGGATGACCAGGTGCGACAGAACCTGGGATTGCGCGCAGGAGAGCCCGTATTCAAATTACAGCGATTGCGCCTGCTGGACGGTGCGCCGATTGCTTTTGAATTGCGCTATCTGCCTGCCTTGATCGCAGTGCAGATTACACATGACATGCTGTCCCGGCATGCGGTGCAGGATCTGCTGGCGCAGCACGTCGGGATCAGTGTCAGCAAATACGTGAATAGCATCCGCGTGGCCTTGCCGCCTGCGCCGATCGCCGGCCATCTTAAAATAGAGCGTGGCAGGCCGGTATTGGTGCGCGCCCACCTCTGGCTGGATGCGCAAGGCACCCCGCTGCTGTGGGGCGAAACGCTTTATCGCGAGGAATACAGCGTGCGCTATACCCTGGGTGCGCCCTAGGCATCCGGGTTGCCGCTACAAGCCGCCGGTGCATTGCACGACTGTACCGGTCATGTAAGAGGCAGCCGGTGACAGCAGCCAGACGATGGCGGCGGCGATTTCTTCAGGTTCCCCCAAGCGGCCCATGGGTATCCGGGGGGCTATTCGTTGGGGCCGGCCGGGTTCACCCGCCGTGGCGTGGATATCGGTCAAGGTCGAACCCGGCTCAAGGCCGCACACCCTGACACCGCTTAGCGCCACCTCGCGCGCCAGTCCGATGGTGAAGGCATCGAGCGCCGCCTTGCTGGCGGCATAATGCACATATTCATTCGGACTGCCGGTGCGGGCGGCGACCGATGAAACATTTACGATGACGCCGCCGTGCCCGCTACGCTGAAACGAGGCCAATGCGGCGCGCGCGCACTGCATGGCGCCGAACACGTTGACCTGGAACACCCGCTCGATGGTGTCATCGGTCGTCTGCGAAAAAGGTCCTATGGGGCCGGTGATGCCGGTGTTGTTCACCAAGGCAGTCAACGGACCCAGGGCGCTTTCTGCTTCCTGGAAGAGGCGGGGGATGTCGGCGGGCCTGCCGACATCCCCCTGCAGGGCCACTGCTTTGCGGCCGCAGTTGCGAATTTCTTCGACAACCGCTTGCGCCGCATCGGCATCTTTGACGTAATTAACGGCGACATCGAAACCGTCGCGCGCCGCCAGGACGGCTGTGGCGGCCCCTATGCCGCGGCTGGCGCCGGTGATGAGCACAGTCTTGGAATTGGTAGTCATGCTGGAGCCTTCGGCTGGAGCTGTTCACAGACATTGTGATTTGCAGTGTGCATATTATGCTGGGAATCGCATGGCTGGAAGTTTTTTTGGCGGAAGCCCCCGGGTCGGGGACAAGGGGCGGGCTGCAACACACGGACTATGAAGAACCCTGGAACAGAGGCGGGTAAACTGCGCATTGACCGGCCGTTTCCATTTTCCATGTCGCCCTGCGCAGCGGCCGGATCCGGCTTTGCAGCCTATCCTGTACTCCTCATGAACATTGAAAACCTGGAAAGTTTCGTCAAGGTCGTCGAGTGCCGTTCCATGGCCGAGGCGGCGCGCCGCCTGGGCCTTACCCCAGGCGCGGTGGCGGCCCGCATACGCAGCCTGGAAGGCGAACTGGCTGCGGTGCTGGTCCAGCGCTCGGGGCATACGGTCAAACCCACTGAAGCCGGAATGCGGGTCTTTGACAAGGCCAAAGTCCTGATCCAACAGTCGCGCGACCTGCGCGCCGTCGCCAGCACCGGCCTGTTGG
>JAEWEH010000100.1 GCA_023389535.1 Pseudomonadota bacterium | reverse complement strand
AAAGTTGACGGTGTTTTCACTCATACGATCCGTCAATCGCACCCTTTGCGTTACGAACATGCAGATCGGTGAGCACCATGCTTCAACCCCAAATCCCAGATTAGACGGGAGATGCGTCATGATGGCTACTCCTGCGGCACTCCGACAGCAACAATGCGGCATACCAGCCTACCCTATGGATGGACTGAAAAATGTACTTATTTGGAGTGGCTGTAGGTGGATTTCCCTGGATGTCAGTGGACATCCCCTTAGCAGGGAATTCCCCTTTGGATCAAAAGCTTAATCACTCAGTTGACGTCTATGGTTTTCCTTGGCCGTCCGTGAATGGAGCGGGTGATGGGAATCGAACCCACGCTTGAGGCTTGGGAAGCCGCCGTTCTACCATTGAACTACACCCGCATTGTCCCGCTCCGCTACCGGGCTGATTGCCGGCAGCGCAACCGGTTTGCCCGGCTGCTGGGGTAGGCATTATAGCGCCACCTTTGCCCGCCCGCTTGCGCCTGCGAAAAATTGGACTGCAGACGCGGCTGCAGCATGAAATCGGCGCGCGCAATCACTACAATTGCGGTCATGAACATGACCGCAAACACAAACCCTGGCGACGCGCCCGAGGCCGAACACCCGGCGGGAACGTCTCCCAGCGTGGCTCCGTCCGATTTCGTCGCCACGTCGACCAGCCCTTCCGGTACGACCCATATCCGCAGCTTCGTGCATAGGCGCGCGCACATTACCCCCGGCCAGAAAGAGGCGCTGGATCGCCTGCTGCCGCAGTGGTCCGTCCCTTACCGCCGCGCCATCCTCGATTTCGACAAGGCATTTGGCCGCAGCGCGCCCACCGTGCTGGAGATCGGCTTCGGCATGGGCGAAACCACACAAAAGATCGCCGCGGCGCGGCCCGAAGATAATTTCCTGGGCGTTGAAGTCTTCAACGCAGGCGTGGGCGCGCTGCTGAAGCGCATAGACGAATCCGGTCAGACGAATATTCGCATCATCCAGCATGATGCCGTCGAAGTGGCGCGCGACATGATCGCGCCCGACTCGCTGGCTGGCGTGCATATCTATTTCCCTGACCCCTGGCCCAAGAAGCGGCACCACAAGCGCCGGCTGGTCCAGCCGCCCTTTATTGCGCTGCTGGCCAGCCGCATCAAGCCGGGCGGCTACATCCATTGCGCCACGGATTGGGAAAACTATGCCGAACAAATGCTGGAAGTGCTGGGCGCGGAACCCAGCCTGCGGAACACGGCCGACGGCTATGCGCCGCGACCGGACTTTCGGCCCCAGACCAAGTTCGAAACACGCGGCCTGCGTCTGGGCCATGGCGTGTGGGACCTAATCTTTACGCGCGTATAACTTTGCCGCGTGCCGCGCGCATCCCGCCGCGGCATGCTGCCTGTTACAAGGAACAGCCAGGTGTACCCGGAAATCCAAGCTTATGCTCATGGTTATTTGAATACCGAAGATGGCCACCACGTGTATTGGGAGCTTTGCGGCAACCCGCAGGGCAAACCTGCGATGTTCCTGCATGGCGGGCCCGGGGGCGGCTGCTCTCCGGCCCACCGCCGGCTGTTCAACCCCGAACGCTACAAGGTCCTGTTGTTCGACCAGCGTGGTTGCGGCCGTTCCTCGCCGCATGCCAGCCTGGACAACAACACCACCTGGCATCTGGTCGCCGACATGGAGCGGCTGCGCACCGAGATCCTGGAAGCCGACACGATGCTGGTCTTTGGGGGGTCATGGGGCTCGACCCTGGCGCTGGCCTATGCGCAACGGCATCCGCAGCATGTCAGCGAACTGATACTGCGCGGCATCTTCACGGTGCGCCAGCAGGAATTACGCTGGTTCTATCAGGAAGGGGCGTCCTGGCTGTTTCCGGACCACTGGCAAGACTATCTGGCGCCGATACCGCCTGAAGAACGCCATGACTTGATAACGGCCTACCACCGCCGCCTGACCGGCGGCAATCGCGCCACACAACTGCAGGCCGCACATGCCTGGACGAATTGGGAAAGCCGAACGATCACCTTGCGTCCCAGCAGCGCCCATCAGCAAGATCATGCGGCCGATGAGTCAGCACTGGCCTTCGCACGAATCGAGAATCATTACTTCATCAACCGGGGCTTCATGGAAGAAGGGCAATTGCTGCGCGACGCACATCTGCTGCACGGCATCCCCGGCGTCATCGTGCAAGGGCGCTATGACGCCTGCACACCGGTGCGGACGGCCTGGGAACTACACCAGGCCTGGCCGCAGGCGGAATTTCATCTGGTGAACGACGCGGGCCACGCCTTCGACGAACCCGGCATCCTGGCCCAACTGATCGCCGCTACCGACAAATTCAGCGAAAACCGCCAAAGCCACCCCGTCCCAAGCCCTTGATCCCGCCCATGGCGCGCATCATCTTGGCCATGCCGCCTTTTTTCATTTGCTTCATCATGCCCTGCATCTGCTCGTACTGATTCAGCAAACGGTTGACTTCCTGCACCGGCACACCGGCGCCCGCCGCAATGCGGCGCTTGCGCGATGCCTTGAGCAGTTCAGGCTTGGCACGCTCGGCCGGGGTCATGGAATTGAGTATGCCTTCGCTGCGGCGCAATTGCTTTTCAGCTTGCCCGCCCTGCAACTGCCCGGCTGCCTGCGCGAATTGCGCGGGCAGCTTTTCCAGCAATGAGCCCATGTCGCCCATTTTCTTGACCTGCTGCAATTGTTCGCGGAAATCGTTCAAGTCGAAACGCGTGCCCGACTTGATCTTGGCGGCCAGCTTTTCCGCTTCCGCCACGTCGATGTTCTTTTGTGCCTGTTCGACCAGGGACACGATGTCGCCC
>JAEWEH010000089.1 GCA_023389535.1 Pseudomonadota bacterium | reverse complement strand
CTTTCGTATCGAAAAAGGCATAATGTAGGACAACAATAGTCACTCAGCCTTATCGCGGCTCGCCGCCTCGTCGCGATTATTTTCCTGCAAGATACCATGAGCAAACCCCCGGCACGCAGCACGATCGCAGACGTCGCGCGCCACGCCGGCGTATCCAAGGCCACTGTTTCGCGATTCCTGAATCACCGGGAAACCTTGTTGACGCCCGAGATCGCCAGAAAGGTCGAGTCCTCAATCGCCGCTCTGGGCTATACGCCCAGCCCCATGGCTCAGGCCCTGAAACGCGGCCGGTCGCGGCTGATAGGCCTGGTGGTGGCCGACATCACCAATCCCTATTCGGTTGCCGTGCTAAGCGGCGCAGAGCAGGCCTGCCGCGAAGCCGGCTACCTGCTGATGCTCTTCAACCTGGGCAACGAAAGCGACCGGGAAAGCGCGGGGCTGCAGGCCTTATCTTCGTACAAGGTGGAAGGCTTCATCCTTAACACCATGGGCCACGACGCGGGCGCGGTGCTCGAAACCGCCCGCCAGGGCCGGCCGGTGGTGCTGGTCGACCGTCTCCATCAAGGGCTGGAAGTGGACTTTGTATCCCTGGACAATACCCAGGCGGTGTCGCTGTGCGCCGGGCATCTGGTGGATAATCGCTACCGCGATTTTCTGTTGATCACCGAGCCGCTGGGCCGCATCAGTACTCGTCTGGAACGCGTGCAAGCCTTCCAGGCTTTTGTGCAAGAACACAGCGCCGCGGTGTCGGGTAGCTGTTTCGAAAGCCATGCCGACGATCTGGACGGCTTGCTGCAGGCTTTAAAGGGCCTGCGCAATGCCGCGTCCGGCACGCCTGCCGTCGTCACCGCGAATGCCGTGGTCACCTTGCGGGTCATCCAGGCGATAGCGCTGTTAGGCTGGCGGCTGGGGCAGGATATCGGCTTGGTCGGTATCGATGACACCCCATGGGCGCCTTATGTGGGGCCGGGCATCAGCACGGTATCCCAGCCAACCGGCGAACTGGGCCGCCTGGCTGCGCGCTGCCTGATACAACGTATTGGTGGAGCCAATATGCCGCCACGCAAAATCCTGTTGCCTGGTTCCTTGAATGCCCGCGGGTCGACGATTATCCGGCAGAACCCGGCATCGTCCACCGGCCCTCGCCCGCAGGCAATCGCCTGAAAATTTCCTGGGTCTTGGTCCGCAGTCAAGCCTGCGTCCATCGGCCGATGCAACCTCATCGTACAGCCAGCGCGGTCGGCGGCGTATTTAATGATCAATGACCGCATTGGCGGAAAAATCGCGGTTTTCAAATCTGTTGATATAATTTCGGCCATTCAGCATCACTGAAACCGGTTTCACAGCGGCCGACACCGAGACAAAGCGAGGTGGCTTAACCGGCCATTTCGCCATGATGATGGTGTTGGTGTAGGTATTTTTTAAATCGCGCGGTATGCTTTTACCGTCGGCAATACCTTGGTTCAAGAATAAAGTGAATTACTCATTTCAATTCGGTCCAGTGTTCGACGCTTGGCCATTGCTGCTGCACGGCACTTGGATGACCATCCAGCTGTCCTTCCTGGCCATGCTATTCGGGTTGCTAGTGGCTGTCGTGTGTGCATGGGGCAAGACAGCGGGGCCCGCGCCCTTGCGGTGGCTCATCAATGCGTACATTGAAGTCATCCGCAATACGCCATTCCTGGTTCAGCTTTTCTTTTTCTTTTTTGCCCTGCCTGCGGTGGGAGTGCGCTGGTCGCCTTATACCGCGGCCTTGATCGCCATGGTGTTCAATCTGGGCGCCTACGCCACTGAAATCGTGCGTGCGGGCATTGAATCCATTCCCAAAGGGCAAATCGAGGCGGGCATGGCCCTGAGCCTGAGCAGGGTGGAAATCTTCCGCTACATCGTCCTGAAGCCCGCGCTCAAGGCGATTTACCCGGCGCTGACCAGCCAGTTCATTTTGCTGATGCTGGCATCCAGTGTGGTATCGGTGATATCGGCCGACGATCTCACCTCGGTAGCCGCCAACCTGCAATCCGAAACCTTCCGCAGCTTCGAGATCTATATCGTGATCACCGGTATTTATCTGTTGCTGACGCTGATGTTCTCTTATCTGTTCCGGCTGGTATTCCAGTGGGGGCTCAATTACCCGGACCGTCGATAATGCGCACCTTTGGCTATTCCGATTTCTGGTTCCTGGTCGAGGCAGCGCAATGGACGGTCGCGCTGTCGCTGATGGCATTCATCGGCGGCGGCATAGTGGGCTTGATCGTGGCGCTGTCGCGCACCGCGGAAAACGCCGTGGCGCGCACGCTGTCCATGTGGTTCATCCAGATATTCCGCGGCACGCCGCTGCTATTGCAGCTGTTCCTGGTGTTTTTCGGTGCGCCCGTGTTGGGGCTGGACATCAACCCCTGGCTTGCCGCGGCAGTGGCGCTGACGCTTAATAGCGGCTCTTTCCTGGGCGAGATCTGGCGCGGCTGTATCGAGGCCATTCCGCGCGGCCAATGGGAAGCCGCCGAAGCGCTGGGCTTGTCTTATTGGAACAAGATGCGTGATGTGGTGTTGCCGCAAGCGCTGAAGATCGCCGTTCCGCCTACGGTCGGCTATCTGGTCCAGATCGTCAAAGGCACTTCGCTGGCTGCCATCATCGGTTTTACCGAGCTTACCCGTGCGGGACAGATCATCAATAACGCAACCTTTCAGCCCATGATTGTGTTTTCGGTGGTCGCGGCCATTTATTTTCTGCTGTGCTGGCCGCTTTCCTTATTGGCCACTTACATGGAACGCCGGCTTGCCGCCTCGGCATCGCGCTAAAGCGGCATAGCGGGCGTCCCTTACTTTCATCCGTGTTTTTATCCGACTCAGGAGACATCATATGTTTGTAATCAAGAAGATGCGCACATTAGCGGGCGCCGCGCTGCTTGCGGGATGCGCGGCCTTCGCGCTGGCGTCGGGGCCGGCAGCCGCCGAAACCATAGACCAGGTGAAAGAGAAGGGCGAACTGACCGTGGGCATGCTGGTCGACTTCCCGCCCTATGGCATCATGAACGCCAAGAACCAGCCGGACGGCTATGACGCCGACGTGGCCAAGCTGCTGGCCAAAGACCTGGGTGTCAAAGTCAATATCGTCCCGGTCACCGGCCCCAACCGTATTCCTTTCCTGCTGACCAACAAGGTGGACTTGTTGGTGGCTTCGCTGGCCATCACGCCGGAACGCGCCAAGCAGGTGCAGTTTTCCGACCCGTATTCGGCTGCCCAGATTGTGGTGTTTGGCGGCAAGGACCTGAAGATCGCCAAGCCTGAGGATCTGGCGGGCAAGCGTATCGGCGTTGCACGGGCCAGCACTCAGGATATCGCCGTCACCAAGGTGGCGCCCAAGGACGCGAACATCCGCCGCTTTGACGACGACGCTTCCGCCATGCAGGCTTTGTTGTCGGGTCAGGTCGATGCCATCGGCTGCTCGACGACTGTAGCGGGCCAGATCGCCCAGCGCGCGCCGGATCGCTTTGAAAACAAATTCGTGCTGCTGCAGCAGGAAATGGCCGTGGCCATGCGGCCGGGCGAACCCAATACCTTGAAAGCCGTCAACGAGTCCGTAGACAAGAACATCCAGAACGGTGAGTTCAGCAAGCTTTATCAGAAATGGCTGGGTACGCCCCTGCCCAAGCTGGGCAAATCCTGATTCGGTAACGATCGATCATGACAGATAAACAGATTGCAACTGCCGCCGGGCAGGTGAATGGATCCGGCGCCGCGGGAACCATCATCGAGATAGAAGGGCTCAACAAATGGTACGACAAGTTCCATGTGTTGACGGATATAGACTTGAGCGTGCAAACCGGCGAGCGTATCGTGGTTTGCGGGCCTTCGGGTTCCGGCAAGTCTACGCTCATCCGCTGCATCAACGGCCTGGAAAAAGTGCAGCAAGGCCGTATCGTGGTCGACGGCATCGACTTGACCGCCAAGGCGGGCAATGTCGAGGCCGTGCGCCAGGAAGTCGGGATGGTGTTCCAGCAGTTCAATCTGTTTCCCCACATGACGATCCTGCAAAATTGCATGCTGGCGCCCATTCGTTCACGCGGCAAGAGCAAGGC
>JAEWEH010000418.1 GCA_023389535.1 Pseudomonadota bacterium | reverse complement strand
GCTTCCACGTCATCGGCGAAGTGTTCGATAAGGTCTTTGATCAGGCTTCCCTGACCAGCGCCCCGCTGACCGATGTGCAGACGACGCTGGTTCCGCCGGGCGGAGCCACCATGGTGGAATTCAAGGTCGATGTTCCGGGCAACTACATCCTGGTCGACCATGCTTTGTCCCGCGTCGAGAAAGGGCTGTCCGGCATCCTGACAGTCACGGGCAAAGAAGATCACACCATCTTCCACTCGACCGAAAAAGTGGATCCCAACTCGGGCCATTGATGCAGCGGCCCGGCCGGGCTGGTCCCGGTCGGGCTTACGGTCCCAGGCTTAAAGGGGCGCCGCGAAGTATCGCGGCGCCCCTTTGCTTGTCCGGCGCTCAGCGAATTCGCTGTTGGAGCTTCGCGCGGTGTCCCTGGCCGCGGGCCAGTTCAGGCACGGAAAATGCTTCCCTCGCATACGTTGAATGCGTCAGGGGGTATAACATGGCTTGGCAAGCACTTTTCGGTGAACTCGCCACCACCAAGATCGCGGCGATTTTCGATACGGAGTCAGCCGCGGCGACAGCGGCGGCGTCCATCCATTCTTCCACCGGCCTGCAGGCGACACAGCTGCGCATGATCAAGCCCTACGAGAAGGAATATTCCAGAAAACTCGAACCTGAAACGCAAGGCTTTGCCCGCACTGCCATCCGCGCTCACACGATTTTGGGGGCAGCGGGGATAGTGGCAGGCGCCTTGTTTTGGTGGCTGCTCTATGCTTACGGTATTCCTGCCATTGTGTCCTCGCCACGTTTCAGTGCGGGGGCCATCATATTTTTCGCCGCCATAGGCGGCATGTTGCTGGGTGGCCTGGTTACGGCCAGGCCCGACCACCAGTTGGTGATCCAGCGCGTGCAAACCGCGACCAAGGAAGGTCGCTGGTCATTGGTCATCCATCCCCGAAGCACCAAGCAGTGCGACGCCGTCTTGGCCGTGTTGTCCAATCTCAAGGCCGATGTGGTGCGTAGCGTCTAAGATAGATCGCTACCATCTACACATTATCGGGTTTGTCTCCATGCGTTTGAATCCGCATATGGCCCGCTTTGCGGTCCAAGAACTGACTGCGTCGCCGTTGGCGGCGCAGCGCCCGGTTCGGGCGTTTACCCTGCCGATACGCTTGGCGCTGGGCTTATTGCTGGCGGCTTTGGCGGCCTGCGCCCATAGGCCGGCCGCCGATCGCTCCGATGATCATCGAGTCGCACTCCTTGCGGACAACTTTCCGAGACATTCCGTGGTTCTGCTGGGCGAGGTTCATGATAATCCCGACGGCCATCGCTTGCGCACTGAGGCTCTGACAAGCGCCATGCGAGCCGGCTGGCGCCCGATTGTCGCGATGGAGCAATTTGATCGCGAACGTCAGCCGGACCTGGACACGGCGATGCAGTCCTGCAACGACGCGGCTTGTGTCATTGCCCTGGCGTCTCCGGGTAAGTCGGGCTGGCACTGGGACTACTACCAACCCATCATCGAACTGGCATTACAGTATCGGCTGCCGGTGATCGCGGCGAACCTGTCACGCGGCGATGCCCGGCGAGTCATGACCGAAGGCATGGCCGCAGTGTTCCCGCCGGCTGCATTGCGAGAAATGCGGATCCATGGTCGACTGCCGCCCGACCTGTTGGAGCGCCAGACTCACGAAGTGGTCCAAGGCCATTGCGGCATGCTGCCGGCTTTCATGCATCAAGGGATGGCGACCGCGCAAATCGCGCGCGACGCGATGATGGCATGGCTGATACGGCAAGCCATGGCCGATACGAGCAGCGCAGGGCAGGGTAGCGGCAAGACGGCGCGGCCCTTGGTGCTCTTGGCAGGCAACGGGCACGTCCGCAAGGATCAAGGGGTACCGCGCTGGCTCAACCAGGGCGACTTATTGACGGTCGGTTTTACGGAAGCGCCGGCTGCCCAAGGAGAATATGATGAGAACATCGTGGTAAGGCCCGCGCAGCGGCCAGACCCATGTGACGCATTGCGCTCGATGTCGTTCAAGCCGCCTTCGGGCCAAGGCCGGCAGCAAAACCGTTGATCCATATGTCGCTGCTTTTTGTACATCGCTTTTTTGGAGAGTGATATGTCGATACGCGTAAAAGAACTAAGGCATTTGTTGGCTTGCGGTATGACAGCAGCTGTCATGGCGGCACCCGTGTACGCGCAATATGTGGGGCCGTCCGAAGGGACGGGCGGCCAGACCGTTGCCGCCATCCTGGAAAAACCGATAGACGACCAGGAAGTCAGGCTGCAAGGACATCTGCTGCGCAAGACCGGCCACGAAAAATATCTATTTTCGGACGGAACGGGCGAAATTGTCGCAGAGATAGACGATAAGGATTTCCCCCGCGAGCCTGTCGATGAAAAAACCAAGGTGGAACTCTTCGGGGAAGTCGACACGGGATTGCGGCGGCCGCCCGAAATCGAGGTCGACTCGATCCGTATCGTCAAATAGCCTGCGAAGCTTGATGCCGGCGTGCGGGGCGCTGCAGTCATGCGGCGCCTGCGCGGACGCCGTCCGTACAATCTGATCGGCCATAGCCGTGTGTGTCTATTGCCATTCCTTCTGAACGCCTGTTCGGCGACTTTCCTGCGCGATCCTAGGATTTTCCCGTAGAGCCGTGGCCAGCGATTGTCAATCTGCCGGCACAAGGGTATTGTCTAGACATATCTTTGTCTAGACATATTTTCCAGCCAAAAGCGGGATAATGCGTCTTTTTTTACTTCTTGCTTTTTCTTCTGGAGGCCTCATGGCTGGCTCAACTTTCCTGGCGGGCGATTGCGTCTGGCAGGGTGCTGAAATGGGTAACAACCCTCGGTGGATCAAGGAATTTCCGGCGACCTTGCTGGAGCAAATCGATGCCGCCGTGCATGCAGTCGAGGACATAGACTGGAAGAAAGTCAACCGAAGCAACTTTCCGTTGCCGAATGGTGAAAAGTTTTTCGAAGACGTTCGGCAAGAGCTTGAAAACGGCTCCGGCATGGTTCAGATGCGGGGGCTGGATGTCAAACGCTATAGCGAAGAGCAGTTGCGCCGTATATGGTATGGCCTTGGCAGCCATCTTGGATGGCCCATGTTCCAGAACTTCCGCGGGGAAGTCATGCGGGAAATCAAAGACGTCGGGACGGATGCCAGCGTCAAGCTGTACGGCGCCTCGGTCGATGCGTCCGGCAAGCAATTCCTTTCGTCCGGCGCGCGTACGCTGTCGCCGGGGCAATTGCGCTTTCACACCGACAGATGCGATGTCGTGGGCTTGCTTTGCGTACGCCAGGCATCCGAGGGCGGGGTCAGCAAGCTTGCGAGCAGCGCCACCGTCTACAACGAAATGCTAAGGCGCCGGCCGGATTTGCATGCACTGCTGTGCCGGCCGATACCACGCAGCCGCTTCGGTGAAGAGGCCGGCGGCGAATATGTTGTCTATGATCTGCCCGTTTTCGGCGTGCGCGACGGGAAGCTTACCAGCCACTTTTCGCTGACCTACATAGAAAACGCGCAGATGCGTCCGGGCGTGCGCAAGCTTACCGACGAAGAGCGCGAGGCCATCCAGATGCTGCTGGATATCGCCGAGGAACAGTGCTTCGAAATGCGCTTTGCACCCGGAGATATCCAGCTGCTGAATAACCATGTAATCTACCACGGCCGCACGGCATTCAAGGATGATGCCAGTACCGGCAATGACCGCATGCTCATGCGTCTTTGGCTATCCATGCCCAACTCGCGAGCTCTTCCCGAAGATCATGCCATTCTGTGGGGCGACGTGTCTGCGGGCAAACCGCGCGGCGGCATCGCGCAACCCGCCATAGCGCAGCCGGCCATGGCGGCGGCATCTTGATCGGTACAGCACTTATTTCGTTCAAATATTCATAGTCCATCAACAGGAGACATACATGAAGCAAGCCACTAGCTCTCGAACGGGTGTAGCCACACACTGGTTGCGCATGGCTTTTCTTCCCATGGTTCTAGGCGCTTTGACGGCGACCGTTCCGGCCGCCGCTACGGCGGCCCCCGACTTCGGCAAATGCGAAGTCACCGGGGAACGCGGTTCCGTCAAACTCCAGACCGTGACACCAGGGGTGCTTACGGTCCGGCCGGCTTTGCCGGCTCCGGGCTGGTGGAATGGCGATTCCCTTGAAACCATCAAGGATGGCTTCGAATATTGCACGGCAGCCAACATGGCTTACCGGGCCGGGCTGGATGGGGTCGTGGTGGTCAGCCGCTCATTTGCTCAGATCCTGACCGGGCAGGCCAAGGGTTTCGATATTGCCTTGAGCCAGATCACAATCACCGACCAACGCAAGAAAGTGGTGAACTTTACCGAGCCCTATTTCAATTCGGACCAAGCAGTATTGGTCAAGGCGGGTACCAAGGTCGACGCCGAGAGCATAAAGAAGCTCCGCCTTGGAGTCAGGCAGGGCAGCACCACCGAACACTATGTCACCGAGAACGTCAAGCCGACCCAGCCGCTGAAAGTCTATGCCGAGAATGCGTCGATGTATGCGGCGCTTGCGGCAGGGCAAGTGGACGCGGTGCTTTATGACACGCCGAACGTCATGGCGCGGGCCCATCATTCCGGCGGCAGGCTCGAGGTAGTGGGTCGCTATGATACGGGCGAAAAATGGGGCGGTGTCGTCAATAAAGACTCACCCAACCTCGAAGCCTTCAACAAGCTTATCAACGAATTCAAACAAGACGGGACATTCGACAGGTTGCGCGATAAGTATCTGACGCCTTCCTTGGGCGGTGATCCAGCCAAGCTGACCGTCTTCAATCCTTGAGCGTATTGAAACCGTGAGTAGTCCAACTCAAGGGGCCGTGGGCGGCGCCCGGCAGCCGGCCCACGACCGCCGCATGAACATGGGCGGCATGCCGGCAGCGCCCATGATGCTGTGGCTGACGGCCTTGATCATGGTGTCGGCCGTGGTGGCCGGCAGCCTGTACACGATACAGTCGCTACGCGAAGTGCTCGCCGGCGCTATCTTGCCGGCGACGCTGGTGGACTTCGGCGCGGCGCTACTGACCGTCGTTTCCGTCATAGTCGTGTTGCCGCTGGTCAAGGGCTGGAATCGATGCAATGCCGCCCGTCGGGCCGCCGCGCGCAAAGATGTCGTGTCGGCCCGCGTCGCTTGTTCCGATGCTCGCGATCAGTGCTGGATCGCCATCGGCTACACAGTTGCGCAATTCCTTGCTGTGCTTGTTTGCCAGTTCCTGTTGGCCAACGAACAGGCGGTCACCAAGACTTTCTTTTTCCTGCCCTTGATCGCCAAGACGTTTCCGCTGGTGCTCGCGGCTTTCTGGATCAACGTCAAGATCTTCCTGATCTCTGGTGTCCTGGTCCTGATTTGCGGACTGATCGTCGCGCTCATGACCTTGGTTCCGGGTCCTGCGGGCAAGCCCCTGCGCATCATCGCGACGGCATATATCGACGTCTTCAGGGCAATTCCAGCGGTTCTGGTGATTTATCTGGTGGGTTTCGGGATTCCTCTGACCGAAGTGCCCATACTGAAGGATCTATCCCTGACCACCTACGTGGTCATAGCCTTGACGCTGACAGTGAGCGCTTATGTTGCCGAAATCTACCGCGCGGGCATATTGAGCATCCACTGGAGCCAGGCTGCGGCAGCCCGTTCGCTGGGGCTGTCCCACATGCAGACCTTGCGCTTTGTCATCGTCCCGCAAGGCGTGCGCCATATCATTCCGCCATTGCTCAATGCCCTTATTGCACTGCAAAAGGACACTGCCCTGGTCAACGTCGTGGGCGTTATCGACTCGTTCAATCAATCGATGCTGATTGCCGCCAACTATTACAACCTGTCGGCGGTCAGCACCGTGGCATTCCTATTCATAGCCATTTCGATCCCTCAGACCCGACTCGTGGAAAGAATGATGCAGCGCGACCGGGCTCGTATGCGCGCCGGCGCCGCCTGAAAAGAATAAACATGTCGTTCATTGAAATCCGTGATATTTCCAAGTCCTACGGCGATCTCTCGGTGATAGACCGCTTGGCCATGTCTGTTGACGAGCACCAGGTCGTGTCGCTCATTGGGCCATCCGGCTCGGGAAAGTCCACCTTGCTGCGTTGTATCAACGGCCTGGAGCCCATAGACAGCGGGGAAATCCTCGTGCATGGCGACAGGATTACCGGTCGGGGGGTGGATGTCGACGCTTTACGGCGCCATATCGGCATTGTGTTTCAGGGGTACAACCTTTTTCCGCACATGACGGTGCTGCAGAATGTCACACTGGCGCCGCTTCAGGTGCTGAAACTATCCAGGGAGGAAGCCGAAGAACGTGCGTTCGCACTGCTTACGCGCATCGGGCTCGCACACAAGGCCAAGGAATACCCCGACCGCATGTCGGGCGGACAGCAGCAGCGGGTGGCCATCGTGCGGGCATTGGCCATGGATCCGATGGTCATGCTCCTGGATGAAATCACCTCGGCACTGGATCCGGAACTCGTATCCGAAGTGCTCAGCATCGTACGCGATCTGGCGAGCGAAGGCATGACGATGTTGCTTGCCACACACGAGATGGGCTTCGCAAGGGAAGTATCTTCCAAGGTATGTTTTCTGTGTGACGGCGCCGTCCACGAAGAGGGCCCGCCGGAACAGGTCTTCGGCGATCCGCAACGCGAAAGAACGCGTGCTTTTCTTCGGAGCATCCGCGAAGCCAAGCGGATCTGATGCAGCCGCTTCAAATCTTGCCGGCGAATTTATACCGATTGCCTGGGTGCCACAGCGTGACATGGGTTGTGAAGGCCTGATTCGAAAAGGTCATCCGCTCCATGACCAGGCAATGCTGCGACACGGGGATGTCCAGCGGCTTGGCGATGTTGCGCGTCGGCAGCCGGACGTCTATCGTATAGTGCCCGGTGGGCAGGGGAGCGACGCGCATGAGATATTCATTGGGTGTGATGGCGCGCCAGTCCTGATCCAGATAATCGGGCGCAATGCTCGCATCGACCAGGCGGTCTTCCAGCTGGATCGCTACCCCGTTGTCATAGTGCACCATCACCGAATGGAACAACACTGCTCCCGACTTTAACTTGAATTGTTCCGCCTGGAGCTCGCTGGCCCGTACGGTGCTCAGTTTCAACACTTTGGAGGTATGGGTATGGCCGCGATCGCGAATGTCGTGGGCAATACTGCGGATCTCGATCAGAGTGGACTGGAATTTTGGTCCGGTGACATAGGTTCCAGAGCCCTTGTAGCGCACGATCAATTGCTCGGACGCCAGTTCGCGCAGCGCCCGGTTCA
>JAEWEH010000415.1 GCA_023389535.1 Pseudomonadota bacterium | reverse complement strand
CTCTCGGGCGAGACGATCTGGAACAATTTTACTACCTTGTTGACGCCCGTTACACTGGCCGCGGCTTTGCCGGCACGCTCGCCTTCGGCGCTGGTGACCTTGCCCATCAGGTAGACGATGCCCCGTTCGGTCGTGACGACGATGGTGCGGCTGGGGACTTCCTTGGTGTTGATCAGCGTGCTGCGTACCTTGGACGTCAGCCAGGTGTCATTGGTGCGCACGCTGACCGGAGTCAGGTCGCCCACCCGCAGTTCGTTGATGACCTTCTTCACTTTTTCGACCTGCATCGCGGCCTGGCCGGCCTTTTCCTTGTCTTGTGCGGTCGGGACGTCGCCGGTCAGCAGCGTCAGCCCGGCATACGAAGTGGTGTTGATGCGTGCCTTGTCGCCGAAGAGCCTGCGCATTTCGGCGGCGGATTTCATTTCGATCGCCTGGTCCTCGACCTGTTCGCCTGTGGTGCGGCGGTCTGTTGCCACGACCGCCGTGGTCGCCGCGCCCCCCACGACCAGCAGGCCGCAGCCGGACAAGGCGGTTACGCCGGCCAGTGCGAAGCCGGCCAGCAGGAGTCGATGTGCATGCTTGTTCTTGGGCATCAAAGGGTGTCTCCGAGTAGCAGTGCGTCGATTCCGTCGCACAAGGCATGTAACAGCAGGATATGCACTTCTTGTATGCGCATGGTGCGATCATGCGGCACGCAAAGGTGAATATCCGTTTCGAGCAGCATCCCGGCGATTTTTCCTCCGCCTTTGCCGGTCAGGGCAATGACGGCCATATCGCGATCGTGTGCCGCTTCAATAGACTTGATGATGTTGGGAGAGTTCCCGCTGGTCGAGATGGCGACCAGTACATCGCCGGCATGACCCAGCGCATTGACCTGCCTTTCGAAAATGGAATCGAAGCCGTAATCGTTGCCGACCGCGGTGAGTATGGAGGTGTCCGTATTCAGGGCGACGCCCGCCAGGGGCAAGCGATCGCGCTCGAAGCGGCCGACCAGTTCGGCGATGAAATGCTGCGCGTCGGCCGCCGAGCCGCCGTTGCCGCAGGCGAGGATTTTTCCGTCGTTCGCCAGAGAGCCGAACAGCAGGTCGACTGCGGCCGCCATGGCTTCGGGTAGTTCCCGGGCGCTGGCCTTGAAGGTGTCGATTGCATCGTCGAAATGCGATGCCATGTGGGATGTCATGTCCATGCCCTACATTATCTCACGTTCGTTCAGCCGCGATGTCATGGGAAGTAACACCGGCGGCGCTGCCTTCATTCGGAAAATGCGGCTTTTATCCATGTCAGGCCCGCCGGCCTGATGCTGACCACATCGAAACGGCAGGCCGGCATGTGGCCGGCGAAATGCCGCCGCGCCAGGCGGGGCAGAAAGAACTTCGCGGCAAAGATCAGGCGCTGCTGTTTGCCGCCGTCCACGCTGGCGGCTCCGCCGCCATAGCGTTGGGTGTGCCGATAGCGCACTTCGATGAAAACAAGTATGTTCGCATCCCGGGCCACCAAGTCGATTTCCCCCGCCTTGCAGGACAGATTGCGTTCCAGCATGACCAGGCCGCGCGCCTGCAAGTGTCGGCAGGCGCGATCTTCCATCGACCTGCCGCGCCGCTGCGTGGGCGACCAGGTCGGTTCTGCGGCGTCGACGGCCGGGGCTGCGGTTTTGCTGCGCCTGCGCCTGGCTTTTACCGCTTTGTCCTGGGCCACGCGCGCCAGCGCATACAAGCGGGCGTCATCCTGCATGTGATGTAAATCCCGTAGCGTAAAATCGCCCAGTATGAGCGATATCAGCGTTTTTTCAGACTCCCAGGCGACATGGAAACGTCTCACCGACAAGGTGGCGGAGCAGCACTGGCCCGCAGCCACCCTGTATGTGGTGGCGACCCCGATCGGTAACCTGGGCGACCTGGGCCTGCGCGCCTGGCAAGCCCTGTCGCGCTGCGATGTCATTGCGGCGGAAGACACGCGCGCTAGCCGCCCCTTGCTGGATGCCTGGGGTATTTCCACGCCGCTCATGGCGGCACATCGGCACAACGAGGCGGCCGCCGCTCAGGCGATCATCCAGCGTTTGGCGCAAGGCGAACGCGTGGCCCTGGTATCGGATGCGGGCGCGCCAGCGGTCAGCGACCCGGGGGCTCGCATTGTGCGGGCGGTGCGCGAGGCTGGCTGCCAGGTCATCGCCATACCCGGGGCCAGCGCTGTCATTGCCGCCTTGATGGCAAGCGGTGCAACGTCCGACGAGAATCCCGCTTTCGTATTCGCCGGCTTCATGCCGCCCAAGGCAGCCGCCCGCCAGAAATGGCTGCGGCGCTGGTGCGCCATGCCGGCCCCCATCGTCATGTTCGAATCGCCTCATCGCCTGACGGCTGCCGTGGCCGACCTGCTGCAGGTATGCGGACCCGGGCGCAAGCTGACACTGGCCCGGGAGCTGACCAAGCGCTTCGAACAAGTCCACACCTTGCCACTCGGCGAGGCGGAAAACTGGCTGGCCGCCGATCCTCACCGCCATCAGGGGGAATTCGTGCTGATCGTGCACGAAGCCCAGGAGCCCGCCGCCGGTGAAGAGATGGATCCTGCCGTTCTGGAATTGCTCGACGCGTTGCTGGATAGCCTGTCCGTCAGGGACGCCGCCAGGGTGGC
>JAEWEH010000212.1 GCA_023389535.1 Pseudomonadota bacterium | reverse complement strand
GGCTGCGGGCGGCTCTTTGAAGGCACCCCCGCCCAAATGGTGGATTCTCTGGGTAAACTAGGCGCTTTGCCGGCCGACACGCTGGTATGCTGCGCCCACGAATACACCTTGTCGAATTTGCGTTGGGCCTTACAGGTGGAACCTGACAACGCCGCTTTGCGGCAACGGTGGGAAAGTGCATCCCAGCTGCGATCGCAAGGCCGGCCCACGCTGCCTTCTATGATCAGCGACGAGCTGGACACCAACCCTTTTCTTAGGACCAAGCAGGCTGCCGTCGCCCGGGCAGCCTCCGGGTTTGCGGGAACTACGTTGAATACAAGCGTCGACGTATTTGCGAGTTTGCGTGAATGGAAAAACAACTTTAAATGAATTGATAATGAACGGCTTACGACTATTCATTCTACTATTCGTAGCAATGCTTGCCGGCTGCGCCACCAATAATTCGCAAAACCCGTATGCTCCCGCCAAGAAACACTATACGGCTGCAGAGACTTCGCGAACCATAGACCTCACCCACCCGCCGCGCGACATGTGGGACCGTATCCGCCGCGGCTTCGCCATCCCCAATCTCGACGACGAGCTTACCAACAAATGGACGAATTATTATGCCTCGCGGCCAGAGTCCATTTTGCTCATGAGCAAACGCGCCAGCAAATACCTGTATCACATCGTCGACGAACTTGATCGCCGTGGCCTGCCCACGGAACTGGCCCTGTTGCCTTTCGTGGAAAGCGCCTACAACCCGACTGCCTATTCGCGGGCCAAGGCATCCGGGCTTTGGCAATTCATACCCAGCACCGGCAAGCATTACAACCTGCAGCAAGACTGGTGGCGCGACGAACGCCGCGACCCGGTCGCCTCGACCAACGCCGCCCTGGAATACCTGGCCTATCTTTACGATTTCCAGGGCGACTGGTACTTGGCGCTGGCCTCGTACAACTGGGGTGAAGGGGCGGTGAAAAGGGCCATGGAAAAGAAGGCTCAGGCCGGCCTGGCCACCGATTACCGGTCCATCGACATGCCCGAGGAAACCCGCAACTATGTGCCCAAGTTGCAGGCCATCAAGAACATCATCGCCAACCCGGGCAAGTTCGGCATCACCTTGCCCGAAGTCACCAACACCCCTTACTTCACCACGGTGCGCAAGGAACAGGATATCGACATCGAAGTGGCGGCGCAGCTGGCTGAAATGCCCCTGGAAGAATTTAAACAGCTGAATGCTTCGCCCAACCGTCCCATCATGCTGGCCGAACACAACCCGACGCTGCTGCTGCCGACCAACCGAGTGGACATCTTCAATGCCAACCTCGAAGCTTACAAGGGCCGCCTGAGCTCATGGCAGACATATAGAAGCAAGCAGGGCGAATCGTATGCCGCAATCGCCAAGCAGCACGGCATATCCTTAAGTACGCTGCGCACGGTCAATGGCCTGGGTGGCCGCGCAAGCCGCGCGGTGGCGCAAACTCTTCTGGTACCCGCCAGCAAGGCGGCCGGCGGATCCATTCAGCTGGCGTCATTCACGCCGCCGGACGACAGCGCCAGTTCCCCTGCCCCTACCCGGGTTAGCGCGAAACGGCAACGTGACGTCGTGGTCCTGCAGCGCAAGGCCAATGTACGCAGCCACACTGTCAAGGGCGGCGACACGCTGTTTTCGCTGGCCAAACGCTACAACACCTCGGTCGACGAACTACGCAAGCTCAATAATCTTAAAAGCGACAAGCTGTCCATGGGTAAACGCCTGCGCGTCCCCGGCACCGGCATACGCGGCTGAATCTCATACACAAGACAAGGATAAGGATCAACACAATGGGTTTCCTGAAAGGAAAGCGCATCCTGGTTACAGGCGTGCTGTCTAATCGTTCGATCGCCTACGGCATTGCCCAGGCTTGCAAGCAGCAAGGCGCAGAGCTTGCCTTCACCTACGTCGGCGAACGTTTCAAAGAACGCGTCGCAGGGTACGCCGCCGAACTGGGCAGCGATATCGTTATTTCCTGCGATGTCTCCGAAGACGAACAGATCGACCACGCCTTCAAGAGCCTGCAAGAACGCTGGGATGGGCTGGACGGCCTGGTGCACTCCATCGGCTTTGCGCCGCGCGAAGCCATCTCGGGCGACTTCCTGGAAGGCATGTCGCGCGAGGCCTTCCGCATCGCGCACGATATTTCGGCCTACAGTTTTCCCGCCATGACCAAGGCCGCGCTGCCGCTGCTCAAGGGGCGCAATAGCTCGGTCCTGACGCTGACTTATCTGGGTGCCGAAAGGGCCATCCCGAACTACAACACCATGGGCCTGGCCAAGGCATCGCTGGAAGCCAGCGTCCGTTATATGGCGTCCTCGCTCGGCCCCCTTGGCATACGGGCCAACGGCATCTCTGCCGGCCCCATCAAGACGCTGGCTGCCAGCGGCATCAAGGACTTCAGCACCATATTGAAGTATGTCGAGACCCATGCCCCCTTGCGTCGCAATATCACGATAGAAGATGTCGGCAATGTGGCGGCCTTCCTGCTGTCGGACCTGGCGGCCGGGGTTACAGGCGAGATCACTCATGTGGACGGGGGCTTTTCCGTCGTCGTCCCCGGCATGGAATAAGCGGCGTCAGCCGGCAGCCGAGGCAGGCGGAAAAAGTCGCCCCGGCTCGCCTTCGACCCACTGCGGGTATTTGTGCATGACGCGGTCGAATAAGGGGCTACGCATCCAGGCGGCCAGCCAGTCTTGCAGACGGCTCCAGGGCCGAGACGCAAACCAGTCCATATCCACATGGGCAAATTGCCGAATGAACGGGGCCGTCGCCATGTCAGCCAGCGCAGGCCGGTCGCCGAACAGGAAAGACTGGCCCTGCAGCATGACATCCAGTGATTCCAGCCATGGAACGGCCAGGTCGCGATCAGGCGCCCCCGATGCATTTCCATAGCGCTGCGGGTATTTATAGCGATCCAGCTGTTGCTTGAAGTCGCCGTCGCACTGCGCGACCAGCGCCAGCATGTCATCCAGCCCGCCCCGTTGGGACGTTAGCCAGCCGTCCGGATCACGCTGCCTGAGCGCCCAAAGCATGATGTCCAGACTCTCGGCGATCACCCCCCCATCGCAGTCAACCAGCACCGGGACGGTGCCCTTGGGCGAGGCGGCCAACATGGCCGCCGGCTTGTCCCGCAACACCACTTCGCGCAGTTCGCACTGCAGCCCGCTGGCGGCAATGGCCAGCCGGGCGCGCATGGCGTAAGGGCAGCGGCGAAAGGAATACAGTATCGGCAGCGGCTTGCCGGATCGGGTCGGGCTGACAGGCGAATCCGGCCGCATGGCCGCCGCGCTAGCTGCGGTCCGAGCTGCCATGGCTGACTGCGGGCACATCCCGATCAAGCCGCAGCCCTATATGACGTTGATGGCGCTGTCGAGCCAGTTCGACCTGCTTCTGGCGCTCGGCGAAGCGCTGTTTCTGTTCTTCCGTGTGCTTGTCGTGGCAATGCGGACAGCTGATTCCTTCCTGATAGTGTTCCGATGCCTTGTCTGTGGCGCTTAGCGGCAACCGGCAGGCGCGGCAGAGCTCGTACTCGCCAGGTTCCAGGCCATGCC
>JAEWEH010000161.1 GCA_023389535.1 Pseudomonadota bacterium | reverse complement strand
TGTCACATATGACGAGCTCGAGCCCTACTATGATCGCTTCGAATATCTGTGTGGCATTTCGGGCAAGGCCGGCAATCTGGACGGGGTGGTGCAGGCTGACGGCAATCCCTTCGAAGGCCGGCGATCGCGCGACTACCCATTGCCGCCGCTGGTGCGCAGCGCCGGCACACTGTTGTTCGACAAGGCGGCCAAGGAATTGGGCTACCGGCCATTTCCAGCGCCAGCCGCGAATGCGTCGCGGCCCTATCTGAACCCTTTGGGCGTACAGATGGGGCAATGTACCTACTGCGGCTTCTGTGAATGGTTCGGCTGTGGCAATTACTCCAAGGCATCACCGCAGAGCACCATACTTCCCGTGCTGTTGAAGAAAGATAACTTCTCTTATCGGACAGGCTGCGACGTCACCCGCGTCAAGCTCGATTCAACGGGCAAGAAAGCAAGCGGCGTGATCTACGTGGACCTGGAGGGCAAGGAATACGAACAACCCGCCGAACTGGTCATACTGTGCGCCTTCGCGCAGCATAACGTCCACCTGTTGCTGCTGTCGGGAATAGGCCAACCCTATGACCCGGTTGCCAATACCGGCGTGACCGGCCGCAACTATGCCTACCAGATCACGTCGTCCGTGGAGGTCTTCGTCGACGAAATCATGAACCCTTACATGGGCGCCGGCGCCTTGGGGCAAGCCATCGATGAGTTCAATGGCGACAATTTCGATCATGGCCCGGAGGGCTTCATAGGCGGTGGCTATATTGCGCTGTGGACGACAGGGGGCCGCCCCATCTTGCAGCACCATCTGCCCAAAGACACCCCGACCTGGGGCAACGGATGGAAGACCGCCATGGCGGAAAACTATCTGAAGAGCGTAGCGATCGCAACGCACGGTAGTGTCATGAGCTATCGCAACTGTTATCTGGATCTGGATCCGACGTATCGGGACTTCTACGGCAATCCTTTGCTACGCCTGACCTTCGATTTCCAGGATAACGAGCACACCATGTCGGACTACCTGACCGCCAAAGCGGCCCAGATCGCCAAGGCCATGAATCCGCGCTCGATCAATATCAAGGAAAGAAAAGGCCACTACTCCATCGTGCCTTATCAGACCACCCACAATACCGGCGGTGCGGTCATGGGAAATGATCCGCGCACCAGTGTCGTCAACCGCTACCTGCAAAGCTGGGATGTGCCCAATGTCTTCGTCGTGGGCGCTTCCGCTTTTCCGCAAAACGCGGGATACAACCCCACGGGCACGGTCGGCGCACTGGCCTACTGGGCCGCCGATGCGATCAGGAAGATGTACCTGAAGAATCCTGGACCGCTGGTCAGGATCTAAGGACGATGCCATGTCAGCCTATACACGAAAGCTATGGTGCACCGCCATGACGGCCTGTGCATCCCTGGTCACGAGCACAGCCCTGGCACAGGGGCTGGAATTTACGCAAATCCAACGGGGCCGCTACATCAGCAAGGCAGCCGACTGCATTTCATGCCACACCGTCAAGGGCGGCAAGCCCTACGCCGGCGGGTACCCCGTCGAGACGCCGTTTGGCACGATTTACTCCAGCAACATCACGCCCGACCTGGAAACAGGCATAGGCAAATGGTCCAAAGATGATTTCTACCGTGCCATGCACGAAGGCATACGCCGCGACGGCGAGCATATCTATCCAGCCTGCCCTTACCCCGCGTTCACCAAGATGACACGCGCCGACGTGGATGCACTGAAGGACTATCTGGACACGCTGAATCCGGTGCGTGCGCAGAACCCGCCGAATGACTTGATATGGCCTCTGGGCTGGCGCACACTGCTGGCGGGATGGAACGCCTTGTTCTTCCACGAGGGGGAATACACACCGGTCGATGGAAAATCCGATGTGTGGAATCGCGGCGCCTACCTGGTGCAAGGCGCCGGCCACTGCGCCGCCTGCCATACGCCGCGCAACATGCTGGGCGCAAGCCAAGGCGATCACGCCCTGCAAGGCGGCGACGCCGGGGAGTCCTGGTACGCGCCCAGTCTGACAGGACACACACGCGATGGCTTGGGCAGGTGGAGCACGCAGGATATTGTGGAATACCTGAAAACCGGCGCGAACAATGATACGGCCAGCGTGGGACCCATGACCGAGGTGGTGATGAACTCGACTCATCATCTGACCGACGCCGACTTGCAGGCGATCGCAACCTACCTGAAGGACATCCCGCCGCATCAAGCAGGGCAAGACGAACCTGAAGCTATTTCCGACTCCATCATGACGCATGGCAAGGCGCTGTATGTGGACCAATGCATGGGCTGTCACATGGCCGACGGCAAAGGCCAGAAGGACGCCTTTCCGCCGTTGGCCGACAGTGCGCCCATCCAGGCCGCGCAGCCGCAGACGCTGATCCAGGTCGTGTTGGGCGGCGAGCGCATGGCGGATCCGCCGCTGCGGCCCACGGGCCTGGGCATGCCGGCATTCGACTGGAAACTCAACGATCAGGATGTCGCCGACGTCCTGACGTACATACGCAATGCCTGGGGCAACCAGGCGCCTGCCGTCGATGCCGGGCAAGTCCACGACGTGCGCCAGGCCTTGCAGAAGTATGGCCCGCGCTACGAGCGGCTGATCACGCAATCATCCCATTGAGGGGCAGTCCATGGCGCAGTTGCTTGAACGGTCGCAGATACTGCTGGTCAAGCTGATCCTGCTTGTACCGTTTGCACTGTTGTTGCTGACCATTGCAGGCATGATCTGGCGTACGACCTCGCCGGTGGAAGCCGGTGTGGCGGTGGACCAGCCTATTCCTTTCAGCCACAAGCATCACGTCGGCGACGATGGCATAGATTGCCGCTACTGCCACACGTCGGTCGAAACCTCTGCCTCCGCGGGCATGCCGTCCACATCCATCTGCCTGACGTGCCACTCGCAGTTATTCCGCGATTCCCCCTTGCTTGCCCCTTTGCATGCAAGCCTGCGCGACGGTACGCCCATACGCTGGAACGGCGTTTACGACCTGCCTGATTTCGTCTTCTTCAACCACAGCATCCATGTCAGCAAAGGGGTCGCATGCCTGAGCTGCCATGGCCGTGTCGATCAAATGCCCCGGCTCGTACGCCAGGAATCCCTGGACATGCAGTGGTGCTTGAACTGCCATCGCGATCCATCCCATCGAGTCACTGACCCCAAGGAGGCGACTTCCATGCATGCCCTGCCCCCCATGAACGACGCCGAACGCGATCAGTTATTGCGCATGTTGAAGCTGGAGGACAGCCAGCGCCTGACCGACTGCTCCACGTGTCATCGCTAGGGGTATGAATGTGCTGAACGCCAACATCGTGATCAGGAAGACCGCATGAGTCCGGGCGATATCCTTCCCGATGATGATGATCCGGGCCTGCCTGTGCCAGACGGCCTGGCCAGCCCGGCACGGCGCCGGCTATTGAAGTGGATGGCGGCCTCGACAGCACTGGCTGGAGCCGGCTGCGGCCAGCCCCCGCCGGAGCCGATCCTGCCCTATGTTTCCATGCCTGAACGCCTGGCGACGGGACAGCCTGTGTTCTATGCCACCACACTGCGCCGCCATGGCATGGGGATCGGTGTCCTGGTGGAGACGGAATCCGGAAGGCCAACGAAAATCGAGGGCAATCGGCTGCATCCCGCCAGTCTGGGAGCGACCGACGCACAGACGCAGGCGGCGATCCTGGACTTATGGGATCCGGAACGATCGCGGGTCGTCCTGCACAAAGGCCAGATCTCCGCGTGGAGTGATTTCCTTGCGGCGATGACGGCGCGATTGCAGGCACACAAGGCCGATGACGGCAGCGGCCTGCGCCTGCTGACGGGTCCCATGTCGTCGCCCACCCTGTTGTCCCAAATCCGCCAGTGGCAGTCCCAATTTCCACTTGCGCAGTGGCACAGGCATCAAGCGAACGCGGACGCCGCGGCCGAACAGGCGGCGCGGCAAGTGTTCGGCTCAGCGATCCACTGCATCTACCATCTGGAGCGTGCGAAGCTGATCATTAGCCTGGGAGCTGACCTGTTCAGCGGCCCGGACGGCGTGCGCAATGCGCAAGGCTTTGCCACGGCGCGGCGCGCCGGAAATGCGGCCCATCGGCCCCGACTGTATGCGTTCGAGACCATGCCGGGACTTTGCGGCGCACTGGCCGATACGCGCCGCGCCTTGGGACCGGCGGCCATGGAGGACCTGCTGCAAGCCATCGCAGCGAAACTGCAAATCGTGCCCCGCGGCCCGTCGAATCACAGCGCCCTTTCCCGGCAAGCCCTGGACAAGCTATGCAAACAGTTGCTGCAGGCGCGAGGCGCCAGCATCATCGCTGCGGGGCCTGCGCTGTCGGCGCACGCCCATGCGCTGGCCTGGCGCCTGAATGACTATTTGGGCAACCTGGGCAACACCATCGTGCCGCTGGCGGACGACAGCGCCTGGCCCGACACCGGCGCCGCGGCGGTTGCGCCCAAGAATCTCGCATCGCTGATTGCGGCAATGCGGGCGGGCGACGTCGCCACCCTGGTGATGCTCGATGTCAATCCCGTATATGGCAGTCCCGTCGCAGCAGGCTTCAGGCGCGCCCTGGAAGGCGTGAACTTTACCGCGCACATGGGCCTGTATCCCGACGAAACGGCACAGGCCAGCCAGTGGCATATCCCCATGGCGCATGAACTGGAAGACTGGAGCGATGCCCTGAGCCAGGGCCAGGCCGCCAGTATTGTGCAGCCCGTCATTTCCCCCTTGTATGGCGGCTACTCGCCCCATATGTTCATGGATGTGGTCGCCGGGGGACTGGGGCGCAGCGCCCATGCCTGCGTGCGCGCGACCTGGCAAGCCCTATGGCCAGATTCGAGCGTCCAGGAGTTCGAGCAGCGCTGGTTGACGGCCTTGCGCCACGGGGTGATCAGTGATCAGCTGCTGCCGGCTCCCAAAGTCATGAAGCCGTTGCGGGCAGCAGACATCGAGCCCGCAGCTGCCCAAGCCGCTGCCGCAAGCAACGACGATGCAATGCTGTTGACGGCGGCCTTCTGCAGTGACGCCAATATCGACACCATCGATCAAGCCAACAACGCCTGGCTGCAGGAACTGCCGCGCCCTTATACCAAACTGACCTGGGACAATGCCGCGCTGATCAGTGCGGCCACGGCTGCATGGCATGGCCTGCAGAATGGCGATGTCGTTGAACTGACCGCCACGGAGCCGGATGCGATGCTGCATGCACCGGTCTGGATATTGCCCGGGCATGCCGACAGCATCATTACGCTGCCACTGGGCTATGGGCGTTATGCCGCGGGCAGCACGGGCAACGGGGTGGGTTTCAACGCCTATGCTTTGCAGGGCCTGGATGACCAAGGCCATCCCAGCCCGTTGCGCCGCGTGCAAATAAAGGCGACCGGCGAGCGCTATCGCTTCGCCCGCAGTCAGCACTTCATGCGGCAGGAAGGCCGCGACATCGCCAGGGCCATCAGTGCAGCGAGCCTGCAAGGCGATGCGGGCCAGTCCGATGACGCACGCGCCCCCGCTGAAACAAGCCATCGGCCTTCCTTGTATCCGCCCCGGCATTACGACAGCTACGCGTGGGGCATGACAGTGGATCTGGACGCCTGCATCGGGTGCAACGCCTGCACCATTGCCTGCCAGGCCGAAAATAATATCCCGGTAGTTGGCAGGGAGCGGGTGTCGGAAGGGCGCGAAATGCACTGGATACGCATAGACCTTTACTACGACGAAGATACGGACCACCCCCGGTTTCAGCCCATGGCCTGTCAGCACTGCGAAAACGCCCCCTGCGAAGTGGTGTGCCCTGTAGGCGCGACCATGCATGACGCCGAGGGCCTGAACGTGCAGGTCTACAACCGCTGCGTGGGGACGCGCTTTTGTTCGAATAACTGTCCCTACAAGGTGCGGCGCTTCAACTTCTTCAAGTATTCCGACGACAGCCTGAGCGCGAAGGCCCATCAGAATCCCGACGTTACCGTGCGCCAGCGCGGCGTGATGGAGAAATGCACGTATTGTGTGCAGCGTATCTCGCATGCCCGCATCGAAGCCCAAAAGGCCGGCCGCGCCATTGCCGACGGGGATGTGGTCACCGCCTGCGAGGCGGTCTGCCCGACCCAGGCCATCGTATTCGGCGATCTCAACGATCCTGACAGCCGGGTCAGCCGCAGCAGGGGATCGGGGCGCAGCTACGCCGCCCTGGACGAACTGAACACCCGTCCGCGCACCCGTTATCTGGCCCGCATTGTCGATGCCGCCGGCGAACTGGAGGAGGACTATGACTGAGCCCTCGCCCAGGCCGCCAGATCGGCGGGAAAGCACGCCAGGCGATGCCCCGGATGTCTCTGCGGCCACGCCGGTGCTGGCGGGTGGCTGGACCGATGCCGGGGTCACGGACCGGATCGCAGCCCTGGTCCTGAATCGGGGCGGCAGCTGGCTGGACGGTTGGGACAGGCATTGGCGCTGGCGCAGCGCACTGCTGGTTTCCTTTGCCGGGGTGCTGACGCTACTGGCGGCCAGCACCTGGCTGTTCATACGCGGCGTGGGTTTGTTCGGCGTCAACATCCCGGTGGCGTGGGGATTTGCGCTGGGTAATTTCGTCTGGTGGATAGGCATTGGGCACGCCGGCACCTTCATATCCGCCATTTTGCTTCTGCTGCGCCAGCGCTGGCGTACGTCGATCAACCGCTATGCGGAAGCCATGACCCTGTTTGCCGCGAGCATCGCAGGCCTGTTCCCCATCCTGCACCTGGGCCGACCCTGGTTCGCCTACTGGCTGCTGCCCTACCCCAACCGCATGGAACTATGGCCGCAGTGGCGCAGCCCACTGGTCTGGGATATTTTTGCCATCGCCACCTATCTGCTGGTGTCCTTGCTATTCTGGTATGTAGGGCTAATACCTGATCTGGCTTCGCTGCGCGACAAGGCCACCCGGCGCAGCCGGCAACTGATCTATGGCCTGCTGGCATTGGGCTGGCGTGGCGAGGCGCGCCACTGGGATCGATATGAAACCGCCTACCTGCTGCTGGCCGGCCTGGCCACGCCACTGGTGGTTTCCGTGCATACCGTCGTATCACTGGACTTCGCCATCGGCAACACGCCTGGCTATCATTCCACGATTTTCCCGCCTTATTTCGTCGCCGGCGCGCTGTTTTCGGGCTTCGCCATGGTCGTGACCCTGGCCATTCCCATACGTCACTATTTGCGGCTGCAAGATTTCATCACGCTGCGTCATCTGGACCTTGCCGCCTGTGTGATCCTGGCCTGCAGCCTGTTTGTGGCCTACGGCTACCTGGCGGAGATTTTCACTGCCTACTATAGCGGCGACCCTTACGAGATCGCCATGACGCAAGACCGGTTCAAGGGCGTGTACGCGCCGGTGTACTGGTCCTATATCGTCTGCAATGTGCTGGTGCCGCAATGCCTGTGGTGGCGGCGCGTGCGGCGCTGCGTTCCCGCGCTGCTGGTGATCAGCCTGCTGATCAATGCAGGCATGTGGATGGAGCGCTTCCTGATCGTGGTGCAAAGCCTGCATCGGGATTTCCTGCCTTCGTCCTGGGATGTGTTCATTCCCACTCTATGGGACTGGACGTTCCTGTTGAGTTCCATCGCGCTGTTTGTCTGGCTGTTCCTGATGTTCGTGCGCTACCTGCCGTTGATTTCCATGGCGGAAATGCGCGGCCTGGTGCATGAAACGGCGCAGCAAGCCAGCGCCAACAAGGAGGAATCATGATGACTCCTTTATACGGGACGTTGGGCCAGTTCGCCACGCCGGAGGCCCTGTTGCAGGCCATCCGCCAATTGCGCCAGGAATCACCCGCCTTGCGGCTCGAAGCCTATACCCCTTACGCGGTCGAAGGGCTATCCGAGGCACTGGGCCTGAAACGCAATATCGTCCCCCTGGCAACGCTGGCGGGTGGCGTGGTGGGCGGCGTCGGCGGCTTTCTGATGCAATGGTATGCGGCGGTTGTCTCCTACCCGGTGAATATCGGCGGCCGCCCCTTGAACAGCTGGCCCATGTTCGTGCCCGCCACTTTCGAACTTGCGATCCTGGGCGCCGCACTCGCTGCGGTGGGCAGCATGTTGC
>JAEWEH010000149.1 GCA_023389535.1 Pseudomonadota bacterium | reverse complement strand
TGCAGGCATTCCGTGCCCTGCGCTTCGATCTGCTCGGAATCCAGATATTCGATGGATACCTGGCAGCGGGTGTGGATGCCGGCGTGCACCAGTGCTTCGCTAAGTGATTTGTACGATTCGGTCAGATCGACATATTTGCCCACCATACCGATGCGCACCTGGTGCCTGGGATTTTCCTGGGCATCCACCAGACGGTCCCAGATAGTCAGATCAGCTGGCGGCGGAGTAAGCGCCAAGGCATCGCAGACCAGGTTGTCCAGCCCCTGCTTGTGCAGCATGGCCGGGATCTTGTAGATGGAATCGGCATCCCAGACGGAAATCACCGCATCCAGCGGCACATTCGAAAACAGCGAGATCTTGGCGCGCTCGTCGTCGGGAATGGGTCGGTCGGCGCGGCACAGCAAGGCGTTCGGGTAGATGCCGATTTCGCGCAGCTTTTGCACCGAATGCTGCGTGGGCTTGGTCTTGAGTTCGCCGGCCGAAGCGATGAAGGGCACCAGGGTCAGGTGCACAAAGGCCGCATTGTTGCGCCCCAGGCGCAGGCTCATCTGGCGGGCGGCTTCAAGGAAAGGCAATGATTCAATGTCGCCGACCGTGCCGCCGATTTCGACGATGGCGACATCGGTTTCGCCATTCCAGGCGGACTTGGCGCCGCGCGCGACGAAATCCTGGATTTCGTTCGTGATGTGGGGGATGACCTGCACGGTCTTGCCCAGGTAGTCGCCCCGCCGTTCCTTGCGCAGCACGGACTCGTAGATCTGCCCGGTGGTGAAATTGTTCACCTTGCGCATGCGCGTGGAGATGAAACGCTCGTAGTGGCCCAGGTCCAGGTCGGTTTCGGCGCCGTCTTCGGTGACGAAGACTTCCCCGTGCTGGAAGGGGCTCATGGTGCCGGGGTCAACGTTGATGTAGGGGTCCAGCTTGAGCAAGGTGACCCGCAAGCCGCGGGATTCCAGAATGGCGGCCAGCGAAGCGGCGGCAATGCCCTTACCCAGGGAGGAGACGACTCCCCCCGTGACAAATACGTATTTGGTCATTGTAGATACATGCCCGGGGCCACCGGGCAGGAGCGGGAAATTTGGATTATAGCCGGGACGGGCGCGCTTGATCCGCCGCCGCGCAGAATTCAGGCGTTCTGTGGCGGCGACGACGCAAGCCTTTCAAACCGATTCCGTGCGCTCCAGCAGCCAATCCCTGGCCGGGCCCCCGACCAGTGGCAGAAGGCGCGCGCGGACTTCGGCGTGATAGCCATTCAGCCAGTCACGTTCATGTGCCGCAAGACCTTGCAATTGTATGCAACGCGTATCGATGGGGCACAGCGTCAGTGTTTCGAACTTCAGAAATTCGCCAAATTCCGTTTCCACCGCGGGCACGGCAAGCACCAGGTTTTCGATACGTATGCCCCACTTGCCGGGCCGGTAAAGGCCGGGTTCGTTGGACGTCACCATGCCCGGCTCCATCGCCATATGGGGGTTGAGTGTGGCGCGATAAGCAATGGATTGCGGCCCTTCGTGGACGTTCAGGAAATAGCCCACCCCGTGCCCCGTGCCATGCCCGTAATCCGCTCCGGTCTGCCAGATAGGCATGCGGGCAATGGTATCCAGCATGGGCGATAGCGTACCGCGCGGAAATACCGCCAGCGACAGCGCGATCATGCCCTTCAGCACTGCGGTGTAGTCGTCCTTTTGCTCGGTACTGGGCTGCCCTACCGGCACGACGCGGGTGATGTCGGTCGTGCCGCCCAGATACTGGCCGCCGGAATCGATCAACAGCAGGCCATCGCCTTCGATCAGTGCATGCGATTGCGGTGTGGCATGGTAATGCGGCATGGCGCCGTTGGCGTTGTAGGCGGCGATGGTGCCGAAACTGGGCGTAAGGAAATGCGGGCGGCGGGCGCGCGCCGCGGTGATATGCTCGTCGATGTCGAGTTCCGTCACGGCTTGCCTGCCTTGCACGGATTCGAACCACGCGAAGAATTCACACAAGGCCGCGCCGTCCTGCTCCATGCTGCGCCGGATGTTGTCGATTTCAGCCGCATTCTTGCGCGCCTTCAGCAATTGGCTGGGATTGATCGCTTCGGTCTTGCTGACGGATGATGCGGCTTCCAGTGTGCCGACCGTCGTGCGTGCCGGATCGAACAGCAGGGTCTGTCCTTGCGCCAGGCCCGCCAGCGCGGCACCCGCCTGCTCGTAAGGCTCGACCGCGATCCCGTCGCCGGCCAGCGCGGAGACCAGACCATCGTCCAGTTTGCCCCGTGCAACAAACAGCCTGGCGCTATCACGCCCGATCAGGGCATGTGCCAGGAATACCGGGTTGTACGAGACATCATCGCCGCGCAGGTTAAACAGCCAGGCGATATCGTCCAAAGAAGACAACCAGTGCCAATCGGCCTTGCACTCCTGCATGGCCTGCCTTACCGAGGCAAGGTTCTGCGCCCTGCTGCGGCAGGCGAAGGGCGGCAAATGCTCGAACACCCTGCCCTGCGGCAACGGCGGACGATCTGTCCACACATCGGCCAGCACATCCACATCCGTGACCAGACGCATGCCCTTGTCCGCCAGCGACGATTGCCATTGACGCTGCGCCTGCGCCGCCAGCACCTTGCCATCGATGTTGATGGCGGCGCCCGCAGGCAGGTGATCGGCCAGCCAAGACGCCGGGCCCGGCACGTCCGGTGCGCCGGCGCGCATGGTGACAATGCCCGTGCCTGCCAAGTCCTGGTCGGCTTGTTCCCAGTAGCGGCTGTCCGTCCACAAGCCGGCAAAACTATCCGCGATCACCAGCGTGCCAGCCGATCCGTCAAAGCCGCTGAGCCAACGCCGGCCTTGCCAGTGGTCGGGCAGATATTCCGACAAGTGCGGGTCGGATGACACGACCACACAGGCATCTATATTGCGCGCCGCCATGGCGGCGCGCAAATGCTGGATACGTTGGGCGTACAAGTTGGAGCTCACGATATTTCCAAATAAAAAGGCGCCCGCCATGAGTAGGCCGGACGCCGAGTTTCATGTCGCTTGCGGGGGTCCTTGCCCGCCGCAGGCCGAAGACGGCGCATGGCGGGCAACCGCAGCTTAAGGCCGGGCCATCAAGCGGCGGCGACCGCGGATACGTCCAGGGCCGCGCCGGTCTTCGCCTGGATCTCTTCCACGCTTACGCCGGGCGCCAGCTCGATCAGTTTCAGGCCGTCCTCGCCCACCTCCATCACGCCCAGGTCGGTGATGATCAGGTCCACCACGCCCACACCGGTCAGCGGCAAGGTGCACTCGGGCAGGATCTTCAGGTCTTCCGTGCCGTCTTTCTTGCGTGCCACGTGCTCCATCAGCACCACGACCTTGCCCACGCCCGCCACCAGGTCCATGGCGCCGCCCATGCCCTTGATCATCTTGCCGGGGATCATCCAGTTGGCCAGATCGCCCTTCTGGGATACCTGCATGGCGCCCAGGATGGCGATATTGATCTTGCCGCCACGTATCATCGCGAAGGAATCCGCGGAGGCGAAGATGGACGACCCCGGCAAGGTGGTGATGGTTTGCTTGCCGGCGTTGATCAGGTCCGCATCGATTTCATCTTCGGTCGGAAAGGGCCCGATACCCAGCAAGCCGTTCTCGGATTGCAGCCAGACCTCGATGCCCGCGGGGACGTGGTTCGCCACCAGCGTGGGCAGACCGATGCCCAGGTTCACATAAAAACCGTCTTGCAGTTCGCGCGCGGCGCGGGCCGCCATTTCGTCACGAGTCCAGGCCATGATTAAGCTCCTTGTGCAGCGCGGACGGTGCGCTGTTCTATGCGTTTCTCGGGGTTGGCGTTCAGCACGATGCGATGCACATAGATGCCCGGCAGATGGATCTGGTCGGGATCGAACGCGCCGGTTTCGACCACTTCCTCGACCTCGACTATGGTGATCTTGCCCGCCATGGCGACGTTCGGGTTGAAGTTGCGTGCCGTTTTGCGGAACTGCAGGTTGCCGCTGCGGTCGGCCTTGTGCGCCTTGACCAGGGATACGTCGGCGACGATGGAGCGCTCCATGACGTATTGTTCGCCGTCGAACTCCCGCACTTCCTTGCCGTCGGCCACGATGGTGCCCACGCCCGTGCGGGTAAAGAAGGCCGGGATGCCGGCGCCGCCGGCGCGCAGTTTTTCAGCCAGCGTACCCTGCGGTGTAAATTCCAGTTCCAGCTCGCCCGCCAGGTATTGCCGCTCGAATTCCTTGTTCTCGCCCACGTAGGAAGCGATCATCTTCTTGATCTGGCGGGTTTCGAGCAGTTGGCCCAGGCCGAAGCCGTCTACGCCGGCATTGTTGCTGACGCAGGTCAGGTTCTGTACGCCAGAATCCCGCAGCGCCGCAATCAGCGCTTCGGGAATGCCGCAAAGGCCGAATCCACCCACCGCTATGGTCTGGCCGTCAGCGACGACGTCCTTGAGCGCCGCTTCAGCACTCGCGTAAACTTTATCCATCACTCCCATCCTTATTCAAGTTTCATGTTGTGGCGCCGCGCGCATGCACGCGGCGCCGTAATGAGGCGAATCAAACAAAGAACAACATCATACAAATCAGTGGCACGGCAATATCCGGCGGTCAATGGCTGAGCACGGCATGCAGCCGGGCGAGCTCGGCAGAAGTCCATGGCACGGGCTTGCCCGTGATGCTATCGGCCAGCACCATGACATACCGCCCCTTGGCGTAAAGTATATCGGGCTTCGCCTGGCATTCCATCAGGCTTTCGATTTCAAGGCTGCTGCGGCCGATGCGCTTTACCGTCTGCGTAAGCACCACCGTGGCCGGATAAATGATAGGCTGGATGAAGTCGCATGAGGTATGCGCAACGATGGTGGCCCGCCCGCACGCGGGCCCTATCCCCGCCTGTTCGAACATCTGCACGCGCGCCTCTTCGAAATAGCGGAAATACACGGCATTGTTGACATGCCGCAGGGCATCCATATCACCCCAACGCACGGGGATGGTGCAACGAAATTCACCGCCCACCGCAAGTTCGCAAGACGTATCCATAATCCGATCTCTGAAGAATGCCCGGTACAAACTGCCGCAGCAGGCAGTATAGCGTGACGGCTGCAGCCCAAGCCGGCACAGACTGCAATACAATTGGCCTCTTAAATATATAAATGACCGCCATTGGCCGTAGGCGGCAATGCATGCAAGATAACGGAGATCTGTGAATGGCTGAACGGGAATCAATGGAGTATGACGTCGTCGTGGTCGGTGCGGGGCCGGCCGGCCTGGCGACGGCAATACGCCTGAAGCAACTGGCTGCGCAGCGCGAACACGACATCAGCGTTTGTGTACTGGAAAAGGGGGCGGAAGTCGGCGCGCACATTCTGTCCGGCGCGGTCATGGATCCCCATGCGCTGACTGAGCTGATCCCCGACTGGAAGGAAAAAGGCGCGCCGCTTCATACCGAAGTCACTGAAGACAAATTCCTCTTCCTGTCCGAAAAAGGCGCACGCGCCACCCCCAACTGGCTGCTGCCCGACTGCTTCAAGAATCACGGCAACTACATCGTGCAGCTGGGCCATGTTGTGCGCTGGATGGGCGAACAAGCCGAAGCGCTGGGCGTGGATTTGTTCCCCGGCTTCGCGGCAACGGAAATCCTGTACACCGATGCTGGCGCGGTCAAGGGCGTGGCAACCGGCGACATGGGCGTCGCGCGCGATGGCAGCCACACGGCCCACTATCAACCCGGCATGGAACTGCATGCGCGCTATACCGTATTCGCGGAAGGCTCGCGCGGGCAACTGGGCCGACAGCTGATCGACCGTTACAAGCTGGACGCCGGCCGCGACCCGCAAAGCTATGGCATAGGCATCAAGGAACTCTGGGAAGTCGACCCTTCGCAATCGCAACCCGGCCTGGTGGTGCACACTGCCGGCTGGCCGCTGGACTCCGACACCTACGGCGGCTCTTTCCTTTATCACCTGCCGGGCAACCTGGTGGCGGTGGGCCTGGTGGTCGGCCTGGATTACGCCAACCCCTGGCTGTCCCCGTTTGAAGAATTCCAGCGCTATAAAACTCACCCCGCCATCCGGCCAACGTTCGAAGGCGGCAAGCGCATTGCGTACGGCGCACGTTCATTGACCGCGGGCGGCCTGCTGTCGATACCCAAGCTTTGTTTCCCTGGCGGGGTCATGGTGGGCTGCGAAGCCGGCATGCTGAATGCGTCCCGCATCAAAGGCAGCCACTCTGCCATTAAAAGCGGTGCGCTGGCGGCCGAAGCCGCCTTCGAGGCGCTGGTCGCCGAACGCAGTCACGATGAACTGGTGGCTTACCCCGCCGCGTTCGAAAGCTCGTGGCTGCATGCGGAACTGAACAAGGCGCGCAACTTCAAGCAGTGGTTCAAGAAGGGCCGCAGCGTCGCGACCTTGATGACAGGCGTCGAACAATGGCTGCTCAAGGGCAAGATGCCGTGGACCTTGCATAGAAAGAAACCGGATTACGCCTGTTTGCAGCCTGCGGCGGAATGCGCGCGCATCGAGTATCCCAAACCTGATGGAAAAATCACCTTCGACCGCCTGAGCTCGGTGTTTATTTCGAACACGAATCATGACGAAGACGAACCTGTGCACCTGACGCTGAAGGATCCGTCCATCCCTGTGTCGGTGAACCTTGCCAAGTATGGCGGTCCGGAAGCGCGTTATTGCCCGGCGGGCGTGTACGAATTCGTGAAGACGGACACGGGCGAGGATCGGCTGCAGATCAATGCGCAGAATTGCGTGCACTGTAAAACCTGCGATATCAAGGATCCGACTCAGAATATTGTCTGGGTAGCGCCGCAGGGCGGTGAAGGGCCGGTCTATAACGGCATGTAGTGGTTGACTTGCTCTGCTGACGCGGGGCGTTGTGACGGTTGCTGTGTTC
>JAEWEH010000140.1 GCA_023389535.1 Pseudomonadota bacterium | reverse complement strand
ACTCACACCTGACCTCCACAGAAAAAGGGACTGGATCAGCGATTTTCGACCTATTGTGTCAAAAAACTCGATTCTTGATGCCGATTGAGCAAAAATCGGCCTTCTAGAACCCCGGATATGTCACGATCGATTGTCAAGTAAGGGGTCAGATACCCCTTGGGACTGTTCAAAAGCTGTAGATTTGGAGTTTTTCAACACAATAGGTCAATAGCGGACCTCTCAAGTCGTATTGCAACTAACTTGGGGCCAAGCAGATCGTCCACAAGAAGCAGCCAATAAACCGAGTCCTCACACTTTCAACCCGCGCGTATCATCCGTGTCTGCCCCGCCGGCCCAGTGGACTTGCTTCGCCCACTCGCATCATACAGATCGCTGATGCCGGCGATAGCTTTCAGGGCGGACATGGCTTGTTGATTATGTGCCAGGAAGGTGTCGATCATGACGCCGTTGGATGCATTGAGTTCGCTTGCTTGCTGCGCGTTCCGATACAGATCATCCCATACGGCTTGCAGTTCGGGGTGTTGGCGCGCCGCGGCGTCCAGGCCTGCCTTATCGGTATTGAAACCGAGGGAAGCCAGAAGTGTTTCCCGTTCCTGGCCAATAGTCGCCAGCTTATCCGCACACACATTCTTGCGTGCCGTGCTATCGCTTAGCGCGGCGTCGTTGCCCACGTCCGTCAAGGCGGTTTCCTCGGCGTTCAGAACGCCGAGGAATTCCTGCACTAATGCTAATTCTTTTTGCATGCAGGTCAGCAGGCGGGCGAGGGGGGTGGCCATGTCTTGAGCAGCTTATAGGGTTGGGCTGATGCGACAGCCCCGGTTTATTTCAGCAGGTCGCGGACGCTGGCGAGCAGGCCGTCGGCGATGCGGCTGGGGTCTATCTTGAGTTGGCCGGAGGCCAGGGCGTCGCGCAGTTCTTGTACGCGCACGGTATTGATGTCGCCGGCGGAGTCGCTAAGGCTGGATAGGTGGCGCGCAGCGGGGCTGAGGTCGACGGCGCTTTTGCCGGAGGCCGCTGTATTGGTGCTTGCACCGGCGCCCTGCAGGTCACCGCGCGTGCCTGCCAAGGGGCTGGCGGCTGGGCTTTTCAACGAGGGCGAGGTGATTTTCAAGGCGATCTCCGAGTGCTGCGATAAGTTTACTGCGTCTGCTGTGTTGCTTTACGGTCGAATACGGGGAAACTTTAGCCTTACTGCTGGGCTTTGCGCGCTGCCGCCGGCGTCCGTGTCGCCTTAGGAAAGCAATCAGCCCGGGCGAAAAGCCCCCGGCACCCTACAACACCACCTGCACGGTATTGGCGTTCAGCACGGTGCCCGTAATAATCTGCCCCGAACTGGACTTTACCTGGATCTGCGCGCCGGGAGCGCCGGCCTGTAGGGCTTGCCCCTCGCCGGTGGCGACAAAACCTGGTCCGCGTGCTTCGGTGCGTACGGCCTGCCCGCGCTGGATGGAGTTTGGATCCCGCAATGTGGTGGATTTTACGGGACTGCCGGCGGGAATGCGCTGGGCGGCGATGTAGCCCACAGCCTGGCTGGGATCGAAAACAATACCGTTGGCCACGCGCAATATGTCGCCTTCGCGGGCGCTCAGGTCGTCCAGCGATACGGTGTCGCCGGCAGCGATGTTGCGGTTGGCGACATAGTAATAGCCCTGAACGCTAAGATTTGCCTGCACGTAGCTGGTCCAGCTGGATGGCGCCATGCAGCGCACGCCGACGGTCATGCGCGAACGCAGCCGCTGGCCGCTGGGCAGGAAAGCCTGTAGCTGGTCGCAAGCGGCTTGGCGGGTGATGCGCGGCGCTTCTACGGTGATATCGACTGCGCCGGGGTAGCTGCTGGCCTGGCTGCGCAAGAATGCTTCGACTTCGGCCATCACCGCCGCCGCGTCCTGTACGGTTTCTTCGGGCGGGGCAGCGGCGTATGGCGTGGAGGCACTGGCGCCCAGCACGCCGACCAGCGCCAGGGCGAAGAAGTACGGTGATTTCAGCATGCCGCCATTTTATAGAAGGCGTCTTGGACGCATTCCCGGAATTGGCCGTCAATTGCCGCCTTATTTCGTACTTTATAAAGCCGGCCCCGACTTTACTATGCTGCTATTCATGGCGGTGGAAGGCCGCCGCTGTCCGATGCCATCGCAGGCGATGCGCATTTTTCTTGATGCAGGCGAACGGGAAATGATAGACCGGATCGGTGACGACCTGAAATTCCACCAGCAGGCGCTGGAACTGCGGCAGCGCCGGCAAGAGGTGCTGGCGGCGAACATCGCTAATGCGGACACGCCCAATTACAAGGCCAGGGATTTCGATTTTACATCGGCATTGCGCGAAGCCATGGGCGGTGGCGGCAGCTTGCGGCTGCCCGATACGCAATTGGCATTGACGGCGGCCCGGCATATTCCCGCCAAGGCGGTTACGCCCGACCCGGCGCCGCTGCTTTATCGGCAGCCCTTGCAGCCCAGCATGGACGGCAATACGGTCGACATGGACGTGGAACGGGTTCAATTCGCAGATAACACCACACGGTATCAAAGCGACCTGACGCTGATATCGGCGCGCATCAAATCCATGATGGCTGCGCTGCAACAGTAAGGGGCAACCCGGCTACTAATCCAGATGCAGCGCCATCAGAGCAGCACAACCACAGCAGCACATCACAGCAGTACATATCAAAGCAGCAAAGGGTAAAAGGGGAAACATCCATGTCTTCTATGAGCATTTTCCAGATCGCCGGATCGGCGCTCACCGCGCAATCACAGCGTATGAACGTCACCGCCAGCAACCTGGCCAATGCTGATAGCGTGGCAGGTCCAGACGGCCAGGCCTACAAGGCGCGGCAGGTAGTTTTCAAGATGGCGCCGGTTCCCGGCCAGGCGTATTCGCAGGCCGTGGGCGGTGTGCAAGTGGCCTCTGTGGTTGAAAGCGCGGCGCCGCACCGTCTGCAATATGACCCCAAGAATCCCCTGGCCAACGCCGATGGCTACGTCACCTTGCCCAATGTGGATGTGGTGGCGGAAACGGTGAATTTGATTTCTGCATCGCGTTCCTATCAGGCCAATGTGGAAGTCATCAATACCGCCAAGAATTTGATGATGCGTACTTTGTCCATCGGGCAGTAAGCGCCGCCGGACTAACTCGATACGGAGCGATGTGTGACCACCATCACGAACCAGACCAACCAGGCCAATAGTGCCACAGGCGC
>JAEWEH010000133.1 GCA_023389535.1 Pseudomonadota bacterium | reverse complement strand
TGGGCGTCGGATCGCCCGATACAAGTGCGCGTCGAGCCGCCGGCCGCCAATGTATTCGATACCGAATGGATTTCCGGCCCTTACGCCGTTGAATTGTCAGATGGCGAAAACACCGTCCGCCTCCTGCGCTCCGGTACCGGACAGTATCAGGTGCGGCCATGAACGCGGCACCCACGCACACCGGATTTTCTTTGGTTGAAGTGCTGGTTGCACTGGCTATTGTCGGCATTGCTATGGCGGCCTGCATGCGGGCCCTCGGGGTAAGCGCCGGCGGCGCCCAAGCCATGCAGCATCGCAGTCTCGCGCTGCAAACCGCCGAAAACCGCTTGGCGGAACTGCGTTTGCAGCGCGCATTCCCTGCCGCCGGCCGGAGCACCGAGCCCTGTGCTCAGGGACCACTTGCATTGGTCTGCGAGCAAGAGTTCCAGAATACGGTCAATAGTAATTTCCGCCTGGCCGCCGTGCGCGTGCGTCTCGAGCAGGGCCCGGTATTGGCAGAGCTCTACGGCTTACTGTCGTTGCTGCCATGAAGCGCGCAGAGACCGCCCAACAGGGTTACTCCTTGATTGAAGTTTTGGTCGCCTTGGCGCTGATGGCGCTGCTTAGTGTCATTTCCTGGCGCGCGCTCGACTTGGTCGAGCGTTCTAACGCCCGCCTTATTGACAGCGCCGACGATACCCTTGCCTTGGTGCGCGTACTGGGACAAATTGAAAGCGATATCCGCCGGCATGCCAATGCAGACGTCGGGTCTTCAATTCCGCCCGGCCCTGCTCAGCCGCCACCCCGTCCTGCCGACACCGCGGGCGCCGGCCTACCACCGGGCCTGCTTTGGCGCGAACCGGGGTTAACCATCGTGCGTTCCGGTTACGAAGGTCGCTGGCAGCGGGTCGTCTGGATGCAGGACGGCGATACGCTGCGACGTGCTGCCGGGCCGGCCAGCGAGACGCTACCCGTGCCCGCAGCCGGCCCTGGTGAAGTCATGCTGCAGCATGTGAGGCGCTTTGCAGTGCGCGGCTGGATTCCTGGGCAAGGTTGGACTGCCTTGGATTCCACAGGCCTTCGCGCCAGCGCAACCGGGCTGGAAATCGCTATCGAGCGTGTGCATAACGATGTTGCCGAGGTTTATAGAAAAGTGGTGCTGTTGCCATGATGATCCAGGCCCATACAACGCGGCAGGAAGGCATGGCAATCATCGCCGCCTTGGTGGTGGTGGCGGCTGCTGCGGTCGTAACCGCGGCCATCATGGAGCGCCACGCCTTGCTCGCCGACACGCTGGCAGGCGAGCGCGATCGTTCCCAGGCGAGATGGCTATTGCGCGGCGGGTTGGACTGGGCTCGTGTGATTTTATTCAACGATGCGCGTCGCAACGCCATTACCGTGAAAGACGCAATCTGGGGCCGGCCCATCGTCGACCTTGAAATCAGCCCGCCGGGCGACGCGCGCAAAGCTTATTTCTCCGGACAAATCATTGATGAGCAAAGTAAATACAACATTTGGGGTCTCGCGGCCAACGGCGTTGTGCTGCCGCAGGAAGTAGCGGTATTGCAACGTCTGTTTGAACAGTTGAACCTTCCCGCTTCGCTCGCAACGGATATATCCCTGCGGGTCGCAGCCGGCCAGCCGAGCCCGGCCACCGGTGCGGTCGCTCCCGGCTTGAGGACATTGAATGGCCTATTGGCATTGAGCGATATGTCGCCCGACATCCTGACGACGCTCTCGGCCTACTTGACCATCATCCCGCAAAAAACCGCCATTAATGTCAACACTGCCAGCGCCGAAGTATTGAGCGCCAGTGTACCGGGCCTGGACTTGGCGCAAGCGCGCGCAATGACCGAGCAGCGAGACCGCGGGCAATGGTTCAATAGCAGCGCGGACTTTTTCAATCGGCTGGGTGGACGCCGCAACTTGTCGGGGGACCGGATAAGCGTCGACAGCGAGTGGTTCAAGGTTACCGGCGAGGTCACCTTGGGCCGCGTTGCATCCAGGATGCAGGCGCTGCTGCAGCGCCGCGGCGACGAGCCGCCCTTTATACGCTGGATCGAAGACTGATATGAAGACCAGACTGCGCCTGGCGCTGCCCCCCTTAGCCGAGATCGGGCCCGCATCCATCATTCCCTTTGCCCTGTTCGATCGCGTCGACCGCCTGCTGCGCAGCGGCGAACTGCCTCTTGAACAGCTCGCTGCGGCGGTTCCTGCGGATGGTGTCCAAGCCATCCTGCATCCCGATGATGCCGTGGTCGCGCCCATCATGCTTCCACCGGTACCCATCAAGCGTATGGAGCAGGCTGTGCAAGCGAGCGTCGAGCCCATGGCGCTCAGCGATATTGCCGATTTGTGCATTGCCTACGGGCCCAGGGCCGACGACGGGAGTGTGACTGCGGCCTGGACAGAACGGCGCGCCCTGCGGGATGCATGGCGACTGCTCGATCAAGCCGGGCTTCGGCTTACGGCCATCGTACCCACGGTCCTCGCCCTGCCCGCCCATGATCCGCATCCCGGCCGAGCGCTGTCGCTTCCCGTGGATGCACGCTGGCATGCGCCTTTACCCCGGTGGTCGCTGGCGCGGCCGGAATGGCGTCCAGCATCGCAAACGCGCCGCTGGCGTGCAGCCCTATCATGGGCAGGGGCCGCGGCCCTCGTTTGGATAGTGGGCTTGAACCTGTATGCCGCCCAGCTGCGCAAGGAGGCGCATGGCTTGCAAAAGACGATGGAACAGGCCGTGCTCGCTGCCTTCCCGTCCCTTTCCATTGTTATCGATCCCGTTCAGCAAGCCCGCAGCCAGCGCGATATGCTGCGCCGGGGTGCCGGCGCGGTGGGCGAAGACGATTTCTTGCCACTGTCGCTTGCAGCGGCCAAGGTCCTGGGTTTTGCCGCCGGGCATGTGTCCGCCCTTCGCTATGAGAATGGAAAGCTGACCCTGATACTGGCCGAAGGCCATGCACCGCCGGGCAACGAAGCCGCTATGCACCAGGCGGCCGCAGTCCAGTCGCTGGCGGTGGTGAAGGACAATAAGAATCCACACACATGGCATGTCCAGCGCGCCACCGTGCGGTCAGCCCGCGAGGTACGTCCATGACCGCACGCCGCCCGTCTTTGCATTCCCCCGTGGCGGCTGGTTGGCGCCAACAAGCCCGAACGCTGGCACTGCCCGTCCTTACTTGGTGGAAGACACGTACCCCCCGGGAACAGGGCTTATTGCGTGTGGCGGCTCTCATTATTCTTGCGGCACTCCTGTGGACGCAAGGCCTGCGGCCTGCACTGCATACGATCGAGCAATCGCGGACATTGTTGCCCGGCTTGCATGCACAGGCGGCGCAAGTGGACGCACTGATTCGGGAGTCCCAGGCCTTGCGGCAAGGGCAATCAGGCAGCATCGATCCAGCTGGCCTGACCGAGGCGCTGCAAACGAGTTTGCGCCGCGCTGGGCTGGATGCATCGGCGGCGCTGAAGGAAGTGCCGCCTACCGAGGGCGACGGTTCCCCGGAATGGGAAATTGCCTTGGTCGACGCGCACGCCACACGTGTAATGGAATGGCTTGCGAGCCTGCCCGGTCTTGTGCACTTACATACCCGAAACGTCGAGCTATCGCGCAGCAACATCGATGGGCGCGACAGGCCGGGTCAAGTGTCTGGACGCATCCTGCTGCAACAAGCGGCAAGGCGGGCTCCATGACGCGGCGTTGGCTACTTTCAGCCTCCGGCTTGATCTTGCTGTCGTTTTGCGCAGCCCTGGCGGTGCTGCCGGCGCGTTGGGCGCTGGCCGTATTGCCAGGCTCCTGGCCTGTGGCGGTAGTCGATGCGGCCGGCACGCTATGGTCCGGCAGCGCCACCGTCGCCATAGGCAAGGCCGCCCATCGTCGCACCGTTGCCGAACCGTTGCGGTGGCGCCTGTCGGTCACCCGGGGTTTCCAGTTGCTTGTGTCGCATCCCTGGCTGGGCGGCGAGCTGATTCTGACACCGGGCTGGCGCGGGGTAGGCGTGTCGGCGCAGACCCTGCAGTTGCCCGCAGCGGTCCTGTCGACCCTCGACGCGCGCATCGCGGCCATCGGCCCAGGCGGCGAGATTACGCTGACATGGCCGGCAACATTCGTCGGATCCGACAGCCGCCCCACAGGCGCGACGCTACTGGACATGCGGTGGCGCAATGCCGTTTCTGACTTGACGCCCATTCAGCCGCTAGGCGACTACGCCCTGGCCTTGAAACAGGCGGCACCCGGCAAGGCTGAGCTGATTCTCAGTACGCGGCAAGGCCCCTTGATGCTGAACGGCTCCGGTTTGCTGGACCGGAATGGCGGCTTTCGGTTTGATGGCGCGGCGCAGGCAGACCCCGACGCAAGCGCATATGTTCAAACGACCTTAAGGGATCTATTGGTCGTTCTAGGGCCGCAACGAAACAATCAGACTCTTTTGCGCTTCCATTAGCGCAATCAAAAATAGGCTTATTCCCACGCTATGAATGAATTCCATAAAAAAATGCGCCGCCGTCATCGTTTCCGCCCGACCGTATCGACGCTGGCCCTGTCTGTAGTACTGGCGGGTTGCGCCACGCCGTCCCCGCCTGATGGCGGCGGACCTTCTCAGCTCGTCGTTCACACATCGACCGGACAAGGCTGGCGCATGGAAGGCCCCCCCGGCGCCAGCACGTCCCCCGTGTCCGAGCCCGCTACCCGGTCGCGGCCGGCTCCGCAGCGCTCCGGCCGCCAAGAGCCCGCTAGCTCTGCCCGGCCGGAGCGCAGCACGGCAAATCGGGGGACACCGGGAAGCAACACGATGCTCAACTTCGTGGAAGCCGATCTGCAAGGCGTCGTGCGTGCCCTGGGGCGTTTCACTGGCCGCAATTTTGTGGTCGACCCACGGGTCAAGGGGCAGCTCACACTGGTGTCGGAAGCGCCCGTCGACCCGGACACGGCTTATTCCATGCTATTGAGCGCCTTGCGCATGCAAGGCTATGCTGTGGTCGATGTCGACGGCGTAAGCCGCGTCCTGCCTGAAGCCGACGCCAAACTGCAGGGAGCCGCCGTCAGCAGCGGTACCCGGACTGCCGCCGCTCACGGCGGCGAATTAATGACGCGTGTCTTTTCCTTGCGTTATGAAAACGCCGCCAATCTGGTGCCAATCCTGCGGCCCATGATCGCCCCTAATAACCCCATCAACGCCTACGCAGGCAACAACACATTGGTCATTACCGACTACGCGGACAATCTGGACCGTATCGCGGCAGTCATTGCCGATATCGACACGCCGGACTCCATCAGCACCGACATCGTGCCCATACATTATGGTGTCGCGCTGGATGTGGCAGCGCTGGCAACCCAGCTGCTGGACAGCCGGTCCACTGGCGACCCCTCGCGGCAAACCGTCGTGGTGGCGGATCCGCGCAGCAACGCCATTTTGCTGCGTGCCAGCAGCCCGGACAGGCTGGCGCTGGCGCGCGACCTGATCGAGCGCATCGACAGCCCGGAAAGCCAGGCCGGCAATTTGCATGTGGTGTATTTGCGCAATGCCCAGGCGACACGCCTGGCCGAAGTGTTGCGCGGCGCACTGGGCGGCCTTAGCACCCAAAACGGAGTTTCGGGCGCCGCATCCCCTGCCCTGTCGTCGAGCGGCCTATCGGATGGCATGGGTAAAGGCACATCGTCGATGGCGACATCCAGACTTGGCGGCGACTCCATCCCTACCAGTGGCTCCGGCATCAATGCAGGCACGTTATTGGACGGGGCGACCCCATCTTTGGACGCTGCGGGCGACAACGCCATGCAGTCCGTCGCGTTCAGCGCCGGCGGCGCCACGATACAGGCCGACCCTTCAACCAACACACTGATCATTTCCGCGCCCGCCCCGCTATACCGCAGCCTGCGTGAAGTCATCGACCAGCTCGATCAGCGCCGTGCGCAGGTCCTGGTCGAAAGCCTGATTGTCGAGGTCAACGCCAAGAATGCCGCCGAATTCGGCATTCAATGGATGGCGGGCGGTAGTGACATCGCCAGCGGCAGGACTTCCTTCATAGGCGGCCAGAACCTGGGCGGCAGCGGTATCGATTCCCAGGGAATCAGCACCATCGACACCCTGGCCCAAGGACTGAGCCTGGGCGTAGTGAAGGGCACCATCAACGTTCTGGGCAATGAAATCCTGAACCTCGGCGTGCTTGCGCGCGCCCTGGAATCCAAGGGCGGGGCCAACGTGCTCTCCACACCGAACCTGATGACGCTGGACAATGAAGAGGCAAGCATCATGGTCGGGCGGACGGTACCTTTTGTCACCGGGCAATACACCACGTCCGCCGACGGCGCCGGCAACCCTTTCCAGACCATCACGCGTGAAGACATAGGCCTGACTTTGCGCATTCGCCCGCAGATCTCCGAAGGGGGGACCGTCAAGCTGGCGCTATACCAGGAAGTCAGCAGTATCGACAGCGCCCTGTCCAATAATCGGACGGGACTGATTACGCGCAAGCGGGCACTGGAAACCAATGTACTGGTCGACAATGGCCAGATCATCGTATTGGGCGGGCTGCTCGAAGATGAAATCACCGACAATCGCCAGTCTGTGCCGCTATTGGGCGATATTCCGGTGCTCGGCAATCTGTTTCGCTACGACACACGCAGTCGCACCAAGACCAACCTGATGGTCTTTCTCCGCCCGCATATCGTACGCAATGCTCAGGACGGCGCCAGCGTCACACTGGACCGTTATAAC
>JAEWEH010000049.1 GCA_023389535.1 Pseudomonadota bacterium | reverse complement strand
GCATGGGCTCGTCCTGAGGCACCATCCGCTTGATGCGTTCGACCAAGGCCGCAACTTGCCTTGACCGGCCGCCGGCGAACAAACCCAGATGCACGACCAGGCAATGAACCGGAACATCGTTGACTTCGACCAGTGCGTGGAGCAAGCCGCGCTGCTCGAGCTTGTGGTCGGAAATGTCCTGGTTTTCGTGCTGAAGGATAGGGTAACGCGACAGCAACGCATTGCCGTGGTCAGTACGCGCGCGGATGGCGTTGCATCCGTAGGCGGTGTTCATGCATAGCGCCGCCGCCAGGGACTCGTGCTGCGCGTCCAGGCTGATGCGGCGCTCGTTGCGCCCCTGGACTTCCTGCAGAAACAGCAAATCGGGGCGCAAACCGTATAGTCCCAATCGTAAGTCTGCCAACGATTCCCGGCTGCCCGTTGCGGAACGGCCCTTATGGATGTTGTAGCTGACAATACGGATTACGGACACGGTCGCCCCCTTTTTTCGGCTCCTGCTTGCAGGCCCTATTTGACCTCGGTGTTGCGCAAGCGTATGTGCAGCTCGCGCAATTGTTTTTCATCCACCGCGGACGGAGCTTGCGTCAGCAGGCACTGCGCACGCTGGGTCTTGGGGAAGGCGATGACGTCGCGGATGGATTCCGCACCGGCCATCATGGTCACCAGCCGATCCAGGCCGAACGCCACCCCGCCATGCGGCGGCGCGCCGTACTGCAGCGCGTCGAGCAGGAAACCGAACTTCTGGCGCGCTTCGTCGGCGCCGATGTCCAGCGCGCGGAAAACCTTGCTCTGGATTTCGGCGCGGTGAATACGCACCGAACCGCCACCAATTTCCCAGCCATTCAAGACCATATCATACGCCTTGGCCAAGGCGCGCAACGGGTCGGATTCGAGAAAATCTTCGTGCCCGTCCTTGGGGCTGGTGAAGGGATGATGAGCGGCAAAGTAGCGGCCCTCTTGCTCGTCGTATTCGAACATGGGGAAGTCGACCACCCACAGGGGCTTCCAGCCGTCTTCAAACAAGCCATTCTGCTTGCCGAATTCGCTATGGCCGATCTTGACGCGCAGCGCCCCGATCGCATCGTTTACCACCTTGGCCTTGTCCGCGCCGAAGAAGATCAGATCGCCGCTTTGCGCGCCCGTGCGTTCGATCAGGCCGCGCAAGGCGTCGACGTGGATGTTCTTGACGATGGGCGACTGCAGTCCTTCCGGGATGGCGGCCGCGTCGTTGACCTTGATATAGGCCAGCCCCTTGGCGCCGTAGATGCCCACGAATTTGGTATAGGCGTCGATTTCGCTGCGAGGCATGCTGGCGCCGCCCGGTATGCGCAAGGCCACGACACGGCTGGCCGGATCCTTGGCGGGGGTGGAGAATACCTTGAAGTCGACGTCCTGCATCAAGTCGCCGAGGTCGACGAATTCCAGCTTTACACGCAGGTCGGGCTTGTCCGAACCATAGCGGCGCATGGCGTCGGCCCAGGTCATGGTGGGGAAGGTTTCGTCCAGCGACACGTTCTGGACGCGCGCGAATACGTGCCGGATCATGCCCTCGAAGATCTCGCGGATCTGGACCTCGTTCAAAAACGAGGTTTCGCAATCGATCTGCGTAAACTCGGGCTGCCGGTCAGCGCGCAAGTCTTCGTCGCGGAAGCACTTGGTGATCTGATAATAGCGATCGAAGCCGGAGACCATCAGCATTTGCTTAAAGAGCTGGGGCGATTGCGGCAAGGCGAAGAACTGGCCTTCGTTCACGCGCGAAGGGACCAGGTAATCGCGCGCGCCTTCGGGCGTGCTCTTGGTCAGCATCGGGGTTTCGATGTCTATGAAGCCCAGGTCGTCCAGATACTTGCGCACCTCGATGGATACCCGATAACGCAGCATCAAGTTGCGCTGCATCTGCGGGCGGCGCAGGTCCAGCACACGGTGCGTCAGACGGGTCGTTTCCGACAGGTTATCGTCGTCCAGCTGGAAGGGAGGCGTGACCGAGGCGTTCAACACCTCGATTTCGCGGCACAGCACCTCGACCTCGCCGGACAGCAGTTCGGGATTGGCGGTGCCTTCGGGGCGCAAACGCACCAAACCCGTGATGCGCAGGCAATATTCGTTGCGCACGTGTTCAGCGGTGGCAAACGCCTGCTCGTTGTCCGGGTCCACGACTACCTGGGCCAGGCCGGCGCGATCACGCAGGTCGATGAAGATCACGCCGCCATGGTCGCGGCGGCGGTGAACCCAGCCAAACAAGGTCACTGTCTGGTCAAGGTGGGCTTTACTGACCTCGCCGGTATAGCAGGTACGCATCAAGGATGACTCCGTGTAGAAAATACTAAATATTCATTCAAAAAATCAGGGCTGGTCGCGCTTGCCGCTTGCGTCGTCCAAATGATCGATATCATGGGCCGCATCGATAACGGAGGCGGCTTCATGGCCGGCCTCCAGCGCCTTGACCGAGGCCGGCGCCACCACCCCCATGGAAACAATGTACTTGAGGGCCGCGTCGACGCTCATGTCCAGTACCTGGACGTCCTGGCGCGGCATCATCAGGAAAAAGCCGGAAGTCGGATTCGGCGTGGTGGGAACATAGACGCTGACATAATCCCCGCCCAGTTTGTCGGCCACCTCGCCCACCGGCGCACCGGTCAGGAAAGCGATGGTCCATGCCCCGTGCCGCGGGTACTGCACCAGGACCGCTTCGCGGAAGGCTTGCCCGTTGGGCGCCAGTACCGTGTCGCTGACTTGCTTGACCGAATTATAGATGGAGCGCACCAGCGGGATGCGGCCCAATAGCTGTTCCCAGCGTTCGACAAACGCCCGCCCGATGAAGTTGGCCCCGAACAGGCCTGTAAGCAGCACCACGACCAGTACCAGAACGACCTGGAACCCCGGTATGCGGAAGCCGAACAGGGACTGCGACGACAAAAACGCCGGCACAAAGCTTTCCAAGGTGCTGATCAACAGCGCGATGACCCACACGGTGATGATCAGAGGGATCCAGATCAACAGGCCGGTGATGAAATATCGCTTGAAAAAACGCATGCCGGGGGGCTGTAAAAAGTCTAGGTCGCGGCGGCGCCGGACGCGGGCGAAGAGGCCGGCGCCGCCGGAGCGGACGTGCCGCCGCCCTCGGTCGAGCTTGCGGCCTTGCCGCCACCATTATTGTTGCGGAAATCCGTCACATACCAGCCCGAACCCTTTAGCTGAAAGCCGGCCGCTGTGACTTGCTTGGAATAGCTTTCCTGGCCGCATTCGGGGCAGGTGGTCAGGACAGGATCGGACATCTTCTGCAAAACGTCCTGGGCATGGCCGCAGGCGCTGCATTTATA
>JAEWEH010000022.1 GCA_023389535.1 Pseudomonadota bacterium | reverse complement strand
ATTCAAGGAAGCCCGCCTTGTCCTGCGCGGCGATCGCGGCGGTACGCAAGTCCGAGCATTTTGCGCTGTATGCATAACACGTGGCCCTGACGGGCCACTGATTTACTTGCTCTTCATGAAGATATAAAGGGAGACACCATGCGTTCACACCTCATCAAGGCCTTGTGCGGCCTGACACTGACATCGCTCAGCCTGCTGTCATTCAATGCATCAGCTGCGTGGCCCGAGGCCGACAAACCCGTCCATCTCATTGTGCCCGCACCCGGCGGCGCCGGAACGGCCGACACCATCGCCCGGCTGATTGCCGACAAGCTGTCCACCAAGCTCGACGCCAACGTCATCGTCGAAAACCGGGGCGGCGCCAACGGCAATATCGGCGCGGCCGCGGCTGCCAAGGCCAAGCCGGACGGATACAGCCTGCTGTTTTCATGGGCGGGCACCCTCGCGGTCAGCCCCCATATCTATAAAAACCCGGGGTTCAGCCCGAAGACCGACTTTGAACCGATAGGTCTGGTCGCCGAAGTCCCCAACATTCTGGTCGTGAACAACAAGCTGCCCGTCAAGACGCTGGCCGAGTTCATCGAATATGCCCGCGCACACCCCGGCGAACTGAATTTCGGTTCGAGCGGCAACGGGAGCTCGATGCATATCGCCGGCGAATTCTTCATGCGCGAGACCGGCACAAAGCTGGTGCATATTCCATACTCGGCGCCAGGACAGGCCACCACCAACCTCATGGCGAACGATATCCAGGTCATGTTCCAGCTGGTGCCCGGCATCATCGGGCAAGTCAAGGCCCAGCAAGTGCGCCCGCTCGCCCTGCTGTCCCGGCAGCCTTCCCCCAGCCTGCCTGACGTACCGACCACTGCCGCGCTGGGCCACCCGCAACTGTTGTCATCGACCTGGTTCGCCCTGCTGGCGCCGCGCGGCACCCCCGAAGCCATCACGATCCGAGTAAACACTGCATTGAACGAGGTCCTGAAAGACCCCGCCGTCATCGAGAAGCTGGGGTCCTTGGGCGCGACAACGCTGGGTGGCTCGCGTCAGGAACTGGCCAGCTATATGGACGAAGAGCTGCAGAAGTGGGGCCGTGTACTGCGGCAGGTTGAAGTTGCCGTGAAATAGCGGGAATCCGCGCCGGTATGCACCGCTCAGCAAGCTTCGCTTGCCGAGCGCTATGCATTGGCTGGAGTACTTACGCCCGGCATGTCCCTGTCAGGTCGCCGATGGCGCGGAGCCGCACCGCTCGATGATGGCAACGGGCGTCACGCTGTTCATTGTGGACTAAGCTAGGACCGGGCCGCCATGGCCTTCCGGTTCCATGGCATTTTCATGAGCAAGCGTGCAAGGCCGCAAAAACCGGAAATCCCCGCAAACACCAGCCCCGCGCCGACAAAGCCGGACAGCAAGAAGAACCATGGCGAAACCATGATTCCCAGTGCAGTTCCGAGCACGACCATCGAACCCGCGGCGATCTGAACCTGCCGCTGCAATTCCAGGGGTTGCGAGCTGTCCACGACGACGGGAAGGCCAGCTTTCTTCCATGCGTCCAGCCCGCCCTCCAGCACATAGGTTTCGCTGGCTGCACACGCGATCAACGTGGGCGCGTTCATTCTCGTGCGGTTGCCCGAGCGACAGTGAAAGATAATCGCGTTGGCGTCACCCAGGTCTGCGGCGCCTTCGGCCAGGCGCTCCAAGGGTACGTGGCGGGCCTGGGCAATACGTTCGCGGGCATGCTCATCCGCGGAGCGGATGTCTATCAGTACGGCGCCCTGTTCCAGGCGTTGACGCGCATCGTTAGGGGAAAGCGGCTTCAGAGGCATGGTATGGGTCTCCTGTCGGAAATCATGGGCAGAAAATGTCTTTCAGAGCGCCGACTATCTTGGCCACGGCGGGATCTTCAATGCGGTAGTGCAGGGTTTGCGCTTCGCGCCTGAAGGACACTAAGCCTTCTTCGCGCATCCTGGCCAAGTGTTGCGACAGCGCCGATTGGCTCAAGGGAACATGCTCGTTCATGGCGCCTACGGTCATCTCACCCTGTTCGATCAGCAAGCAAAGCAGCAGCAAGCGGTGTTCGTTGCCAATGGCGCGCAGCAAGGCGGTGGCTTTAGAGGCGCCTTCCTGCAGCATGAAGGCGGCTTGGTCTTTCGTCGTCATAACGGCTATTATATTAGAAATATCTAATTTAAATACATCTAAATTAGCGCTCCCCCGTGTAGCGCTTCCGCAGGCGCTGGGAGCGCCGCCCAAGCGCGAATATTTTTTCCACATACACCTTTGTCAAAGCAGATGATGGGGGTGATGTCTTCACCCTGGAAGAGCCGCGGCAAGAGGGCCGCAGACAGCCGCTGGCGCATCTTGGGGGCGCAGCGCCCGCCGTGGCCTCAGTTGTCGCGCCGAATTACGTATCGGCTAAAACCGTGGAGGATGTCGATGCGCGCCTTGCGCAAGCGGCGGTGGCTGGCCAATGGACCTTGATCGACTTCTATGCCGAGTGGTGCGTCAGTTGCCATGTGATAGAGCGCAATGTGTTCGGCGACCCCGCCGTGGCATCACGCTTGGCCGCAATGCAGGTGCTGCGGCCTGATGTAACGCGCAATGACGCCGCGGACCGCGCGCTGCTCGAGCACTGGGGTGTCATGGGGCCTCCCACATTGATACTCGTGGGGCCCGATGGCACAGAGCGCCGGGACCTGCGCGTGGTCGGCGAGATCGATGCGCACGGATTCCTGGAACGGCTGAAGGCGGGGGGCGTGTCATGATCGGCGTAGGCCCATTTTCCATCCAGGTAGTCATTGCCGCCGGCGCGGTGCTGTTGGCCTGGGTCGTGGCCCGTAACATCGGGCGGACTTCGCTCGATACACCCCGCAAGGCAGTGAGCGGGATGCTGTTCGACGCGGTATTCTGGGGCTTCGTGGCCGCTCGCTTGGGCTACATCGCACTATGGTGGAACGACTATGCGGCAGCGCCTATGTCCATGATCGCCATCAGCGATGGCGGCTTTGCATGGTGGGCGGGCATACCCGTGGCGCTGGCCCTGGTGTGGTGGAAGACGCGCTCGGCCATGCCGCTGCGCCGCGTGGTACTGGCCGGCATGATCTCGGGGGTCGCCATCTGGGTCGCAGCCAATGGCGTGCTCAGCCTGATGCTGCGGTCCGCAGAGCCGCTTCCCGACTTGCAATTGTCGACGCTGGACGAGCGTCCGGTTTCACTGAGCGCCTATGCGGGCCGTCCGGTCGTCCTCAATCTCTGGGTGAGCTGGTGTCCGCCGTGCCGGCGCGAGATGCCCGTTTTCGAGCAAGCGCAGAAGGAGCTTTCCGGCATCGCCTTTGTTATGGTCAATCAAGGCGAAAGCGGACTACAGGCACAGGCCTTTTTTTGATAATGAAGGCTTGAACTTGACGGACGTGCTGCTGGACCCTTCTTCCACCGCCATGCGGGCGATGCGATCCCGCGGCTTGCCCACCACTTTATTTTTCGATGCGCAAGGGCGCCTGGTCGACTCCCATTTGGGCGAGATCACCATGGCCAGCCTGAAGGACAAGGTATTGCGCCGTTTTGATCCATCTTTCGGGTCTGCTGCGGCAGACAAGGAGTAACCATGTTTCCATCACGAGCGCTTCATTCTTTCATGCTGGCTGTGCCGCTCATGCTGACGGCTGGCCATGCAATGGCAAAAACTGCGGACAAGCCGGCCGTCCTGCAGGCCCTCGAGGGGCAAGGCATTACACACATGCAGGAATTCGATACCAAGGGCGATCTGCGCGCCTACGCCGGCGTCGCGGGCGATCGCCCGATCGCGGTCTATGTGCTGCCCGACGGCGGCGCAATCGTCGGCACACGCGTCAATGCCAAAGGCGAGCCGATAGACCAGGAAACGCTGCAGAAACTGGTGACCAAGCCGATGAGCGACCAGGCCTGGGCGCAGTTGGAGTCCGCGACTTGGGTACGGGATGGTCAGGCCAATGCGCCGCGTGTCATCTATACCTTCACCGACGCCAACTGCCCCTATTGCCACCGCTTCTGGGAAGCTTCCCGCCCTTGGGTGGAGGCCGGAAAAGTACAGTTGCGGCATCTACTGGTTGGCGTGATCAAGGAAGACAGCCCGGCCAAAGCCGCGGCGATACTCGGCGCACCTGATCCCTCTGCGGCACTGACGGAAAATGAAGTCAAATACGATCAGGGAGGCATCACCCCGGCCAAGAGCGTTCCGGACGATGTGCAGGCGACGCTTGAAGAAAACCAGATGCTTATGCTGTCCATGGGGTTCCGGGGCACCCCCGGCATTGTCTTTCGCGCAGCCAATGGCCTGATCGAAAAATTCAACGGCATGCCGCAAGGCGATGCGCTAGACGAAGTGCTTGGGCCGCGCTGAAACCGCGGTGCATTTTGTACCCAGCCCCCATTTGATTGCTTGAGCCTCGATTTATGACCCAAGACACCCCGCACCCGATGATAAGACTAATTCTGCACGCGCCCAGCCCCGCATCCCTGGAGAGAGCCCGCAACAATGCCGTCAATCTCAGACGGGCGGATCCCGAGGCGGATGTGCGCATCATTGTTAATGCCGAGGCTGTCGCCGCGGCTTTGGATATGACGCATCCCGAGGCCGATGCATGCACCTGGCTATGCCCCAATACCTTGGCGCGCATCAATAGGAAGCAGAGACAGCCGCTGCAGATGCTGGGCGGGTCTGCCGTCCTGGAGATTGCGCGCATGCAGGGCGACGGCTGGGCTTACATTCGCTCTTGACGCACCCGTCCGCTAAGGCGCTTGCGCGAAGCCAAGGCCGGGGCTGACCAGCCTGCCACAGTTCAAAACAATCCAGGAGACACGGATGGAGACTCTCTCACCTGATGAACAACACACTGCATCGTCCCACACCGGTCCGCAGGATCCGTTGGCGGGCCCCGCCGCGCATGGCCGGAATTCGAAAGCCTGTGATGTCCTGATCGTAGGATGCGGGGCGGCAGGGATAGCCACTGCTGCAAGCATTCTCAAACGGCGTTCCGGCTTGAAAGTTTGGGTCGTGGACCCCTCGGACACGCACTACTATCAACCGGGGTGGACCATGGTCGGCGGCGGTATCTTCCAGCCGGAACGAACATTCCGCCCCATGGAGGATGCGACTCCCCAGGGCGCGTTCTGGTTGCGTGCCGCAGCCACGCAGTTTGATCCGGAACGCAATGAAGTTCACCTGTCCGACGGACGTAGCGTCCATTATCAATGGCTGGTCGTCGCAACGGGGCTCAAACTGGATTGGGACGCGATTCCAGGCCTGCGCGAAAGCCTGGGCCGTAACGGCGTGACCTCGAACTATGACATCGCGACGGCGCCCTATATGGAAGCTCGTAAGCGAATTACGCCAGGGCACGGCAATCTTCACCCAGCCGCCTATGCCTATCAAATGCGCTGGCGCTCCCCAAAAAGCCATGTACCTGTCCGGCAGCCCTGGGCATTCCAGCGGCTCGCTGGACAACATCAATATCGAGTTCCACAATGCCGGCGCCGTCCTGTTCGGTGTCAAGGAATATGTTCCCGCATTGATGGAATATGTGTCGAAGTATCGGGCAGTCCTGCACTTCAGCTCTCGTCTTGTTGCCGTCGACGGCCCAAGGCGGGAAGCGACATTCGTCAGGACGGCGGGCGATGGCACTACGACCGTGGAGGAAACCCGTTCTTTCGACATGGTCCACGTATGCCCGCCACAACGCGCTGTCGATGAAGTCGCCAACAGCCCCTTGGCTGCAGCCGACGGCTGGGTTGACGTCGATGCGGCGACCTTGCAGCACAAAAGGTTTGCGAATGTGTTTGCAGTGGGGGACATCGGCAACATGTCCAACGCGAAAACTGCTGCGGCAGCGCGCAAGCAGGCGCCCATTGTGGCCGAGAATCTCGTGGCCATGCTGGATCAGCGGCCCATGCC